>DATEHQ010000119.1:0-28622 GCA_035279525.1 Candidatus Dormiibacterota bacterium | reverse complement strand
GCCTTCAGCTTCTGGTTGACCTCGTGTTCCGACCAGAAGAAGGACTGCAGGTCCTGGACCCATTCGAAGTAGGAGACGGTCACGCCACCGGCGTTGGCGAGGATGTCCGGCACGACGAAGATTCCGCGCTCGCGAAAGATCGCGTCGGCCTCGGGAGTGGTCGGACCATTTGCCCCTTCGACGATCAGCTTGGCCTTCACGTCGCGCGCGTTGCGCGACGTCAGCTGATTGCCGATCGCCGCTGGCACGAGGAGGTCGCAGTCGACCGAGAGCAGCTCCTGGTTGCCGATCTCCTGCGCGCCGGGAAATCCCTTCAGCGTCTTTTCACGGGCGCGGTACTCGAGCACCCGCTTGATCGACAGGCCGAGGGGGTTGTAGATGCCCCCATAGTCCTCAGAGACAGCCACGATCGTGCACCCCGCCTCTTCGAGCAGCTTGGCGCTGATGCTGCCGACGTTGCCGAATCCCTGCACCGCCACGCGCGTCTGATGCGGGCTGCGCCCGAGGTGCTCCAGGGCGGCGACCGCGCAGATCGTCACGCCCCGGCCGGTGGCCTCGACGCGACCGAGTGATCCTCCGACCTCGATCGGCTTCCCGGTCACCGAGGCCGGTGCGGAAAAGCCGAGCTGCATGGAGAGCGTGTCCATGATCCAGGCCATCGTCTGGCCGTCGGTGTTGACGTCAGGGGCGGGAATGTCGCGGTCGGCGCCGATGAGGATCGAGATCTCGGTCGCGAAGCGGCGCGTCATGTGCTCCAGCTCGTTCAGCGAAAGCTCGCGGGGATTGACGATGATGCCTCCCTTCGCGCCACCGAACGGGATGTTGACCACCGCGCACTTCCACGTCATCCACATGGCGAGCGCCTTGACCTCGTTCAGCGAAACGTCGGGGTGATAGCGGATCCCGCCCTTGGCCGGACCGCGGTTGATGTTGTGCTGCACGCGGTAACCGGTGAATTCGCGTATGTGTTCGTCGTCCATCTTCACCGGAAAATGGCACGTGAACTCGCGCTGTACCTCGCGCAGGACTTCTCGCAGCCACGGCTCGAGCTTGATGATCTCGGCCGCCGTGTCGAACTGGGACTGCGCGGTGCGCCATTCGTCGGCCTCGACGATCGACTGAGCGGCGCTCATCGCAGATCCGCGAAAAGGCCGGAGTGGCTTCGTGTTCTCACATCAAGACAGATGATCGCGGATATTCCGCGTCCGGATCACACACTACGTTGACGCAGGCGGGCAGGCCGGACTTGAATGCGCGTTCCAGCGCGGGACGGATCTGCTCCGGTCTTTCGACCAGCTCGCCATGACCGCCAAGGGCCTCCACCACCTTGTCGTAGCGGGTCCCCTGGCCGAGGTCGGCGGCAATCGAGACGCCCAGCAGCTTCTGCATCGGGTGTTTCTCCAGCGCCCAGATGCCGTTGTTGCCCACGACGCAGACGACCGGAATGCGGTGGCGGACCATCGTGTCGAACTCCATCGCCGAGAAGCCAAATGCGCCATCGCCGGAGAGAATCAGCACCTGGCGGTCGGGATGCGCCAGCTTCGCGGCGATCGCGTAGCCCGGACCAGAACCGAGCGCGCCAAAAGGTCCGGGGTCGACCCACAGCCCGGGCTTCTGGCGCTCGATGAGCCGGCCGGCGAAGGATACGAAGTCCCCGCCGTCGCCGACGATGATGGCGTCGGGGTCGAGGAAGCGGTCGACCTCGGCGATCAGCCGTGCGGGGTGAACCGGCGTCGATTCGGCCGCGGTCATGGCCTGGTCCCGCTGCCTCGCCGCCGACTCGGCTTCGCGCAGCCTGCCCAACCAGCCGGCCTGCCCGGCGGTCCCGCTCACCGCTTGCGCAAGCGCGGCGATCGCCGCGCGCAGGTCGCCGTAGATGGCCACCTCTGCGGCTCGATGCTTGCGGTGGTCGTCGACGTCCACGTAGACGATCCGTGCTTCGTCGGCGAAGACCGGCGGGCGGCCGAAATTGAGCCGGAAGTCGAGCTGCGCTCCGATCACGAGGATCAGGTCGGCCTCGCCGAGAGCGGGTCCGCGGGCGCGGGCGAAGAAGAGTGGGTGCCCCGGAGGCAGCATGCCGCGCGCCATTCCGTTGACGGTCAGCGGCAGGTGAGCCGCCTCGACCAAGGACTGCAGCTCGCGCTCCGCGCGAGCCCACCAGACGTTGCCGCCCGCGATGACGGCCGGGCGCTTCGCGTCGGATATCAGCATCGCCGCGCGCTGCACCAGGTCCGGGTCGGGCGGCGGACCTGGATCGGGCAGCAGATGCTCGGTCGCCTCGGGCAGGTCCGCGGCGCCGAAGAAGACGTCGATCGGCACGTCCATGAACACCGGCCCGGTCCGGTGGCTCAACGCCGTGCGCACGGCCTCCGCCGCCTCCGCGTAGGCGTCCTCCGCCGAAGCCAGCGTCACGGCGCGCTTGGTCAGGCTGCGCACCACGTCGACGTGGTCCATCTCCTGGAGTGACCCCATGCCCCACCGCGCCATCGGCGCCCGGCCCCCGATCAGAAAAACGGGGCTGTCACCCGACTGGGCCTGGGCCAGCATGGTCATCGAGTTGGTGACGCCAGGTCCGGCGGTGACCGCGGCCACGCCGCATTCGCGGGTGACCTTGGCCCATCCCTCGGCGGCGAATGCGGCCGATTGCTCGTGTCGGAAGTCGACGATCCGGATGCCGTGCTCCGCGGCGCCGACCAGGATCGGCCAGATGTGGCCCCCGTTGAGCGTGAAAAGGTGCGACACGCCGGCGCGCTTCAGCGCGAGCGCGATCAGCTCACCCGAGTTGCCCGAGTCGCTCAAGGCGGTTGGCTCAGCCCGCGATCGCGAACGGCATCGCGGGCGTGTTGAAGGCAGCTTCCGGGGCTCCCTCACGGCCGATCACGATCACACCGCCCACCGCCCTCAGCGCCTTCCCGAGGTGCTCGACAGCTCCCTGTGCGACAGACCTCGGAGCCATCCCGTGCTGGAGCTCGACTACCACGAGGCGCGCCAGGCCGAGACGTATGAACGCCTCACCCTGCCCGGTTCCGCAAACCGCTCCGTACCTGTCGTCGGCGTAGAAGCCGGCGCCGGGGATCGGTGAGTCACCGATCCGGCCGGGCAGCTTGCCCTTGATCCCGCCCGTCGAGACCGCGACGGCCAGGTGGCCTTCAGCGTCGCGGGCAACCGCTCCCACGGTGTCGGTGCCCTGCAGCAGCTGCTGGCGCTTGCGGTCCGTGATGAAGATGGAGGGGTCGGCCATCTCCACACCATGATCACGGGCGAAGCGCGACGCTCCGTCCGCGGCCAGAAGGACGTGCCGGCCGTCCTGCATCACGGCGTGGGCGAGGTCGACCGGGTGACGCACGTCACGCAGGCAGGCCACTCCCCCCGCGCGCTGGGTGGCTCCCTCCATCACGCCGGCGTCGAGCTCGACCACGCCGGCGCTGTTGAGGCAGGCCCCGATCCCGGCGTTGAGCAGCGGTTCGTCTTCCATGTGGCGCACGGCGGCGATGACGGCGGCCAGCGCTCCGTCCCCGACGCGCGCCCAGCCGGCGTCGCGGGCGCGTTCGACCGCCGCCTGGCGCAGCGGAAGCTCAGCCTTCGGAACCGGGCCGGCGCCGCCGTGCACGATCAGCGCGGCGCGGGACACCTGGGCGGGAAGCCTGGCTCTAGACCGTCTGCGGTTCCGGCCAGTCTGTCCGCCGCTCGACGAAACGGCGCTCCGCTACGCGCCGGTCGAACGGGTACAGGACACGCCGGCCGGCGGTGGCGCGCGCAGGATCCCGTCGCTCGGCGAACCTGCGCTCTTCTCCAGAACGCCGGTTGTCGTCGATGCGCCGGTCAGGCCCGCGCTTGACCATAGTGCCGTCCAACACCCTCTTCCTCCGCGCGTGATCCTATCGCAGGCGCCTGTCCAAAGTCTTGAGTTTTTCGTCCATTCGCCGCTCGGCTTCGCGCCGTTCGAGCTCGTCGCTTTGACCCAGGTCGACGAACCGCGCGTAGCGCGCCAGCCGGGGGTGCACCTCGCTCACGCGCGCGAACATCTCCTGCGCCACCCGGCGGTAGTCGGGGTGTCCCTGCGGGGTCGTCCTCAGCTCGCACAGGTGGTAGACCTCGCGCAGGTTCGCCCGGAAAAGCCACCGCACATGAAAGGCAAGCGGGACGAGGTACTGGGCCAGCGCCGGTCCCAGCCCGGCCTCGAGCCGCCGGTGGACAGGGACGGCGGACTCGATCGCCGTCCTGAACCGGCCGTCCAGGCCGAGATCCACCAGGCCTGGCGGCAGGTCGTAGCCCAGCTCGGTGCCCAGGAGCTGGCGGTCCTGGGTCAGCATGCGGTGTCGGTGCAGGTCCCGGTAGGCGGCGAAATTGGCCACGATCTCGAAGGTGTACGTCGCGTGCTCCAGCGCCCGAGGCGCCCGCTGCCGGCGGTTCGCGCGGTCGTCGAGGAGCGCGTCCAGCACAGCCGGCGCGTCGCCCGACTGGCGGTCGAGCGGCTGGTTCGAATGCGGGAACAGCGCCGCGGCGACGACTTTGCGCTCCGCTTCGGGGTCGAACTCCAGCAAACGTACCCTGGGTTCGGTGGCCTGGACCGGTTCGCGCCGCGCCAGTCGCGAGGTCCGTTCTCGGACGCGCGCGATGCGCTCCGCGGCGGGGTGGCCGTAGCGCTCGTCGAGCGCGCGTTTGACGAAGGACGGGATGACCATGGCGAGCTCTCGGTGCATGTCGCCGGCCAGCCGCCGGCACTCGGGGAGCTCGTTCGCGGCGAGCTTGGTGATCAGGTACTCGAAAGCGCGCCCGTTCCCGAAAAGTCCCAGGTTGGTCAGCGTGCCCGCGGGCAGGAGCCCGCGCAGAAGGTCGAGCACCTTCGCCCGCGTCGCCGACTTCCAGGCGCGATCGGTCTCGCCGGGCTCCAGCGGAAAACGGCGCCGGATGGCCTCTGTCGCCGGCTCGATCATCGAGCTGTAAGCGGCGAACAGGCCGTCTGCCGCCTGCTCGTACTCCGGATGCTCGAGCTCAGGCCCACGGTGGTAGAGGTACCTGCCATCCGGGCCGGGCCGGTCGAATCGGACGTAGCGAGTCGACTTCTCGAGCGGAGAGAGGCCGATCCGGCTGTCCTCGATCGCCTTGGCGGCCAGGGTCGACGTGCGCTCGACCGCGATGTGGGCGCCGGCTAGCTCCGCGACCGAGTCGTCGCCGTAGCCGACCAGAACGCGCTCGTAGAACTCTTCGGCTCGGCGCGCAGCCACCACGTCGTCCGCCGCCTCCACGGGGCCGGCCAGGTGCTCGAAGCCCGACTCGGGCTGGTTGATGAACTCGTCGAGCAGGACGCGCCGGAGGCTTTTCTCGGTCCGGGAGTAGCGCGAGAAGAGCGCTCCCTTGACGACTTCCGGGAGGTTGCGAAGGGCGAAGACGGGTCCGTCGAGGTTGGTGAAGTAGCGTCTGAGAAGGTCCGCTTCGGCCCTTGAAAACTCTGCTTCCGGCATTCCCGCCACCCCGTGCCTATCCTATCCCCGGCACTAGATCTTGGGGCAATCGCCCCGCAATGCCCACGATATGGACAGGCAGTGGGACAGTTGTCCCCGAATTGTCCCCAACCCTGTTAAAAACCGGCTGCAAAACGCCGACGACGGCGCGCCACTTAAGCTCAAACGCAGGGTGGACGAGATCGACTGGGGGCGCAGGTGGAGCGATGTCGTGGAGGAGAGGGCCTCGCTTGCCGCCGGCCACGCGGATCCGACCTACTGGGACCGGCGCGCCAGGAGCTTCGCGCGATCGACACACACGAGATCGGACGAGTTCCTCGGCGTCCTCGACCCCTACATCTCGCGGCACAAGACGCTGATCGATGCCGGCGCGGGCACGGGCCGGCATGCCGTGCCGCTGGCCTCGCGCCTCGAATGGGTCACCGCCGTCGAGCCGTCCGAAGGCATGCGGTCGAGGATCGCACCCTGCGACAACATGACCGTGGTCGCGAGCACCTGGGAGGACGCGGACGTGGCGCCGGCCGACCTCGTCATCTGCTGCCACGTCCTGTACGGCGTCGCCAATCCGGTGCCATTCATACGCAAGCTGGACCGCCTCGCGCGCGAGCGAGTCTTCATCATGTTGCGCGAGTCCGACCTGCCGCACCCCGCGGCTCTCGTGCGAAAACGGCTCCTCGGACACACAGGCCATCGGCTGCCCCGCTTCAGCGAGCTGTTCATGCTGCTCGTGCAGATGGGGGTCGCCCCCGACGTCACGTTCGTCCGATACCCGATCGTGACGCGGTACGCGGACATGGAGGAAGCCGTGGACGACGCCCGAGGTATTTTCGGCGCCGGTTGGGACGACGCCGCGGGGCGGGCGGTGCTGGATGAGGTGCTCCGTCGTGACGGCGACGAGCTCGTATTCGACGGCGGCACGGCACTGTCGGGGGTCGCGCACTGGCAGCCAGAGCTGACCTGACCCTGCGGCCTGTCAGGCCGGCCGACCGCGAACGCGTGATGGAGATCACACGCGACGTGTGGGACGGCCATGACTACCTGCCCAACGTCTTCGACGACTGGGTGCGCGACGCAGGCGCCGCCTTCCAGGCGGCTGAGCTCGAGGGTGTCGTGGTCGGCGTCCACAGGATGCGGCCGTATGCGCCGGGGCTGACCTGGTACGAGGGGCTCCGTGTCGCGAGCACTCATCGCCGGCAGGGAATCGCCCGCGCCATGCTCGTCTCCGCGATCGCCGAAGCCAGACAGCAGCGCTTCCGCGAGATGCGTCTGGGTACCGGAAACCGGGACGCCGCCGACCTGTTCGAGTCGGTCGGCTTCAGCCGCCTGGTCGACGTCCGCTGGCTGCGCGGGTCACGTGTCGAGGGGGGTGATCCCGCGAACATCCCCGAGCCCGCGGAGGCGCGGGGGCTGTGGCCGACGATCGCCGGCTCACCAGGCATCGAGCTGTATCACGGCGTGAGCGCCGACTTCAACGGGGCGCACGACCTGGGTGCTGACGAGCTGGAGCGTCTCGCTCGCGAAGGCATGCTGCGTGTCGGCCCCGGCGGCCGGGCGCTCGTCGGAATGCGCGAGCCGTGGGGGGAGAACCTCGCGGTCGCGTTCGTCGCGGGTACGGGCGGCGCACTGCGCGAGCTGCTGATGGCCCTGCGCTACGAGGCGGACGCCGACGGCCTGCGGCACGTCACCGTAAACGTACCGCGGGGCCACCCGGCGATCGATGACCTGCACGCCACCGGATACGATTTCGCGAATGCTGATGACACCGCGTACATCTACGGCCTGACGCTCTAGTTGACTCGTAGGTACGTGATCGTCGGCAATGGCATCGCCGGCCAGACGTGCGCCGAGGAGCTGCGCAAGGCCGACCCAGACGCCGCGATCGTGATCATCGCGGCCGAGAAGCATCCTCTCTACAACCGGGTCGCGCTGCCGCGCTACCTGCGCGGACAGGTCCGGCGCGAGAAGGTCTTCATGCGCACCGTCGAGGATTACGCGAAGCAGAACCTCGAGATCCATTTCGAGACCTGGGCCACGGCGATCGACGCGCGAGAGAGGATCGTCCGCACCAACCGCGACGAGGAGTTCAAGTACGACGCGATCCTGATCGCCACCGGCGGCCGGCCCAAGCCGCCGCCGTGGCCGGGCTCGGACCTGGTGTCGGCCTGCCTCGGGTTTCAGACCATCGACGACACGGACGCGATCATCGAGAAGGCCGACTCCGCTCAGCGCGTGCTGGTCATGGGCGGCAGCTTCATCGGCTACGAGCTCGCCGAGGGCGTCAGCTTTCGCAAGAAGGCGCAGCTCACCTGGATCATGCGGGGGCCGTGGTTCCTCCGCTACGTCCTGGACGAGGAAGGTGGCCGGCTGTGCCGCCAGATGGGCGAAGCCCAGGGCGTGGACTTCATCACGTCGGACGAGGTCCAGAAGTTCAGCCGCGTCAACGGCCGGTACCTGGCCGAGACGGTCAACGGCCGGAAGGTCGAGTTCGACCTCCTCACGTACGGCGTCGGGCTCGATTACTACAACGAGCCGGCGCGCAACACAAGCATCGAGCTGAACAAAGGCATCGTCACCGACGCAAAGCTGCGCGCGGCCGCGCCCGACGTGTACGCGGCAGGTGACATCGCGGTCTTCTACGACCTCATGGTCCAGCGCCACAACCAGATGGGGACCTGGGACAACGCGGAGGCCCACGGCCGCGTCGCCGCGCGCAACATGGCCGGCGCGGATGAGGACTTCTTCGACGTGCCGACCTACACGACGACGATGTTCGGGTCGACGCTGGCGGTGATGGGCGTGACCCCCGATGTGCAGCCCGACCTGGAGTCGGTGCGCACGTTCAGCTTCGAGGAGAAGTTCTACCGCAAGCTGTTCTTCAAGGACGACCGGCTGGTGGGCGCGATCATGATCGGTCCGCCCAAGGGCCGCAAGAAGCTGATCGAGATCATGCGATCGCGCCAGGTGATCGCGAGACCGAAGCAGGAGCTGCTCGACCCGGCGAACCTGAAGGACTGACCCGGCCGGGCAGGCGGCGTATGATTTGCTGCCAAGAGATGACTTTCGCTGCCAGCGAATCCGCTCAGACCGTCCGTACCGCTCTCGGCGCGATTCTGCGTCAGCGCCGGGAGGCCGCCCGCCGCACGCTGACCGAGGTCGCCGGCGAGGCCGGCCTGTCGCCCGCCCACCTGTCCGAGGTCGAGCGCGGGCGCAAGGAGGTCTCGACCGAGCGGCTGCTCGCGGTGGCCCACGCCCTGGGCGCCCCGCCCGCCGAGATCTACGCCGACCTCGCGCGGCTGCTGGGCGCGGACTCAGACCAACCGGCATGGCCCGACGACCCGCCAGTCAAGCTGCGCCTCGCCACCGCGTCGCTGCCACTCGAGGCGCTGCGCAGCGTGGCCGATTTCAGCGCTTTCCTGGCGATGGCCAACCCGCCGCCCAAACCGAAGGCCCCCATCGGTTTTTTTCCCCGCGAAGTCGGAGCCCACGACGAGACTTCGCGGGGGCCCACCAAATCAGTGCCAAGGAGGTAGTCCGATGCACCTGATCCCGACCGTGATCACCAACGACGGGCGCGGTGAGCGCGCGTACGACATCTACTCAAGGCTGCTCAAGGACGGCGTGGTGTTCGTCCGCGGCGTCATCGACGATGACATGGCCACCACTGTCACCGCCCAGCTCCTGTTCCTGGAAAACGAGGCGGGGGACCGCGACATCCATGTCTACATCAACAGCCCCGGCGGCTCGCTGACAGCGGCGCTGTCCATCTATGACGCCATGCAGTACGTCGGCCCCAAGGTCGCGACGCTTTGCACGGGACTGGCCGCCAGCGGCGCTTCCATCCTGCTCGCGGGGGGCGACCCCGGCATGCGCATGTCGCTGCCCCACGCTCAGATCCTCATCCACCAACCTTTCACGCAGGGCATCCAGGGCCAGGCGACCGACATCCAGATCCACGCCCAGGAGATCCTCCGCCAGCGCGAGCAGATCGCGCGCATCTACGCCAAGCACTGCGGCCGCCAGCTCGAGGACGTCGAACGCGCCATGGAGCGCGACTTTTTCCTGACGCCGGAGCAAGCGAAGGACTGGGGCCTGGTCGACATGATCGTCGAGCGCAATCCGCACGTCACGGCGCCGGTGAAGGCCTGAGGGTCGTAGTCCTCGGCGGCACGCGGTTCATCGGCCGCGCGATCGTCGAGGAGCTGGCGGCGGCAGGCCACGATCTGCTGCTCGTCCACCGCGGGATCCTCGAGCCCCCCGACATGCCGGCTGTGCGCCACGTCCACTGCGACCGGATGGAGATCGGCGGCCACGCCGGCGAGATCGCCGCGTTCGGACCTGACGCCGCCGTCGACTGCCGAGCCCTGACCCGCGCCGACGCGGAGACGGTGCTCGCCGCCCTGCCATCGGGGCTCCGCCTCGCTGTCATCTCCAGCCTCGACGTCTATCGGGCCTTCGGCGCTCTCAACGAGGGGCGCGAGACCGACCCGATCCCGCTCGACGAGGAGTCCCCGGTGCGTGAGAACCGGTATCCGTATCGGGGCAAGATGCCCGGCCTCGATGACTACGACAAGCTCGACGTCGAGGAGGTCTATCTCGCGCACGGGGCGACGTCCCTGCGCCTGCCCATGGTCTACGGCGAGCATGATTACCAGCTGCGCGAGGAGTTCATCCTCAGGCGCGTGCGAGCCGGCCGCGAGCGGATCCCGTTTGGCGCAGGGACGTGGCTCGCCTGCCGCGGTTACGTCCGCGACATCGCCCGCGGCGTGCATCTGGCGCTCCGGTCACCGGCGGCTGTGGGCCAGGTCTTCAACCTGTGCGAGGACCGCACCTACTCGATCCGGATGTGGGCGCTGATGATCCTCGCGGCAGCGGGCTTCGAGGCTGAGCTCGTGCGCGTGCCGGACGAGATGCTCCCCGAGGACCTCGAGGCCACGGGGACGATGAGGCAGCACATCGCCTCCACCGCGCGCAAGGCGCGAGCGCTCCTGGGCTGGACCACCTCCGACCCAGAAGAGACGCTCCGCACGACGGTCAGGTGGCACCTCGATCATCCTCCCGCCCACGCGGACGCCGACTTCAGCGCCGACGACCGCGCCTTCGAGGCGGCGAAGGGATCGGTCTAAGCTTCCTCTCACATGACCCGCCGGTACAGGCCCTTCGACCCGTTCGAGCGAGGGGGACCGTTCGAACCGGGAAGAGACATCCGAATCCCGCGACCCCCGCGACGTTTCTGGGTCGCGGTCTCGCTCTTCGTGCTGGCGATCTTCGTCTTCATCCTGGCGAGCCCGATCGTCTGGTTCTTCACCGAGCTTCAGTGGTACAGCGCGCTCGGCTACAGCAGCGTCTTCACGACGCGGGTGGGGCTGCAGACGCAGCTGGTGGTCGGGAGTCTCGTTCTGGCGTTCGTCTACCTCGCCGCGAATGTCCTGGTCGCGCTTCGCGTGCGTTCGGGACCGGGCCTGAGGGCCGTCGGCATCCGGCGTTCCAGCATCAGGAGCGGCATCGGCATCGTCGGCCTCGCCGGCGCGGCGCTGATCGCGCTGATCCTGTCGGGCGGCGCAGGCACCCAGTGGATGAGCCTGGCCCTCTTCGAGCATGCGACGCCGACCGGCGTGACCGACCCAGTCCTGGGACAGGACATCTCCTTTTATCTGCTGACCCTGCCGTTCCTGCATGCCCTCGCGAACTGGGCGCTCGGGCTCGCGTTCCTCGGCGTGCTCCTCGTCGCCTTCATGTACGCGTGGCGGGGCAACGCATTTGCCCTCAACTTCAGCCCGCTCGCGATCGCCCACCTGTCGGTCATGCTGGGCGTGTTCGCGCTCGTGCTCGCGGGCTGGACGTGGCTCGGGCGGTACGACCTCCTCTACGCGCACAACAGCAACACCGTCTGGGGCGCGGCGTACACCGACGTGAACGCAAGGCTGCCGCTGTACACGTTCCAGGCGGGCGCCGCCGTGGTCCTGGCGGGCGCGCTCATCGTCAACGCGTGGCTGCGCCGGCTGTGGCTGCCGGCGGCCGCGGCCGGCCTGTGGATCGCGCTGCTCGTCGTCGGCCAGGCCTATCCGGCGTTGGTGCAGGGCGTGTCGGTGACCCCGAACGCACAGACCTACGAGCTCCCGTACATCGCGCGCGAGATCGCGGGCACGCGGGCCGGCTATGGGCTGTCGAACGTCACCGTCAACAACACCCTGACCGGTGACCAGCCCCTGACGTCCGCGGACGTTCAAAGCGACCAGGTCACCATCAACAACCTTCGGCTGTGGGACTACGGCCCCCTCAAGCAGACCTATGCGCAGCAGCAGGCGCTGCGCACCTACTACACCTTCAACGACATCGACCTCGACCGCTACACCATCAACGGCCAGTACGAGCAGCTCGAGATCAGCGCCCGCGAGCTCGACGTGACGAGCGTTCCGGGGGCCGCGAACAACTGGGTCAACCAGCACCTCGTCTACACGCACGGATACGGCGTCGCGGCCAACCCGGTGAACGCAGTCGTCGGCCAGGGTCTGCCGAACTACGTGGTCGGCAACGTCCCGCCGACCGGACCGCTTCAGATCACTCAACCGGCGATCTACTTCGGTGAGCTGCGGCCGTCGACCGGCGACTACGTGCTGGCCCCGAACAACACGCACGAGTTCGACTATCCGCAGGGCGGCCAGGACGTCTTCACCTCTTACACAGGGGGAGGTGGCGTGCCCATGACGGCGGGCAACCGCGCGCTGTGGGCCATGAAGCTGGGCGACTTCAACCTGCTCGTTTCGGGCCAGATCACGGACAAGACCCAGATGCTCTACCGGCGCAACGTCGTCGACCGCGCTTCGGAGATGGCTCCGTTCCTGACCTTCGACGGAGACCCGTACATCGTGGTCGCGGACGGCAGGCTCTACTGGATCCTCGACGCGTACACGACCGCCGGCACATATCCGTACTCGCAGACCACGACCTTCCAGCCGAACAGCAACAACGCGAGCGACATCAACTACGTGCGCAACTCCGTGAAGGTCGTGATCGACGCGTACGACGGTTCGACCAGCTACTACATCGTCGACAACAAGGACCCGCTGATCAAGGCATACGCCGCGACCTTCCCGACGCTCTTCAAGCCGATCGACGCGATGCCCTCGAGCCTGCGCGCGCACGTCCGCGTGCCGATCGATCTCTTCGACGCGCAGGTCCATATCTACGCGACCTACCACATCACCGACCCGAAGGTCTTCTTCTCGCGCGAGGACGTGTGGGACATCCCGACCGCTCAGACCTCGCCGGGGGCGCTCCCCACGCCGGTCGAGCCGTACTACGTCCTGTTCCGCCTGCCCGGCCAGCAAAGCGCCGAGTTCCTTCTCATCATGCCGTTCACGCCGCACCTCAAGAACAACATGGTGTCGTGGATGGCGGCGCGCAGCGACGGATCCAACTACGGCCAGTACGTTTCCTACGTGCTGCCCAAGGACAAAGCCATCTTTGGGCCGCAGCAGGTGGCCAACCTGATCAACCAGGACCCGACCATCTCGCAGGCGTTCACGCTCTTCCACAGCACCGGCTCACAGGTCATACAGGGCAACCTGCTCGTGGTTCCCATCGGCAACTCCTTCCTCTACTTCGAGCCGATCTACCTCAGCGCGACGACGTCGTCGAGCCTGCCCGAGCTGAAAAAGGTCATCCTGGTCGACCAGAGCGGATCTTCGTCACAGGTCGTCTACGCGGACACGCTCGATCAGGCGATCCAGCAGCTCGTCGGTTCAGGTACGGCCCCGCCGACCAACAACGGTCCTCCTCCGACGGTGTTCACGCCGGCCCAGGTGGCTCAAATCCAGAACCTGATCTCCCAGGCGAACCAGCACTACCAGGCCGCATACAGGGCGCTGGCGGCGGGCGACCTGACCACGTTTGCGAGCGAGATGAAAATCGTCGGGCGGCTGCTGGAGCAGCTCCAGGGACTGACCGGCGGGGCGAGCTCCCCGACCGGCGCGTCGCCCAGCCCGTCACCCAAGGCCTCAGCCAGTCCGTAAGGGCACGAACAGGACCGGGAAAAGCGAGCGATAGGTGACCTGGTCGCCGCGGCGGACGTACAGCCGAAGGTCCTGCGGCGCGTCGCCGGACAGGGCGATGGGGATCACCATGCAGCCCCCGTCCGCAAGCTCGTCGATCAGCGCCGCCGGAACCTCCTTCGCGGCAGCCGCCACGACGATGACCTTGTAGGGAGCCTCCGCCGGCCAACCCTCGCTCCCGTCGGCCACGGCGACCTCGACGTTGGTGAAGCCGAGTCGCTTGAGTGTGGCCGCGGCGTGCTCGGCCAGGGCAGGCTCGCGCTCCAGCGTGACGACCTTCCGGCACAGCCGGCCCAGCACCGCCGCCTGGTAACCGGAGCCGGCGCCGACCTCGAGCGCGACGTCGTCAGGCCCTGGCGCCACCGCCTGCGTCATCAGCCCCACGACCAGCGGCTGCGAGATGGTCTGGCCGCAGTCGATCGCGAGGGCACGGTCTTCATACGCGTGGCGTCGCATCTTCGGTGCCAGGAACTCCTCGCGTGGGATCGACGCCATCGCCTCGAGGACGCGTTCGTTCGTGACCCCGTTCGGCCGCAGCTGCTCGGCGACCATCCTCTGAGCGGGTGTGGCCATGGCTAACCAGGGCCGAGCGTACAATCTGGGCGTCTCATTGGCGTCGTCGGCTCAGAATTCCGTCCCGCAAAAATGGCGCCGCCCGGTCAGGCAGCGCTCGCGCCTGGTCAGACGAAGTGGTCCCGCGCACGCGCGCGTGGAATTCGCGCATCCCTCCGAGCAGGAGTTCGCGCGATTTCTCGACTACTACCGCATCCGGTGGGTCTACGAGCCTGTTTCCTTCCCGATCGGGTGGGAAGGTACGCGGGTGTCGGAGATGTTCACCCCGGACTTCTATCTGCCCGAGCACGACCTGTACATCGAGCTGACGACGATGAAGCAGTCGCTCGTCACGCCGAAGAACCGCAAGCTCCGACTGCTGCGCGAGCTGTATCCGGACGTCAACGTGAGGCTTCTCTATCGGCGCGACTACCAGCAGCTGCTCGCGAAGGCCGGGTACGGCGCGCTGGAGGTGCAGCACCTCCGCAAGGAGGACATCGGCGCCATCCTGATCTCACCGGTCGAGCTCGAGACACGGATCCGGGCGCTCGCCCGCAAGATCTCGCGCGACTACCGCGGCCAATCGATGGTCCTGGTCGGGGTGCTGAAGGGCATCACGTTCTTCATGGCCGACCTGGCGCGTCAGATCAAGGTGCCGTTCGTGATCGACTACCTCGACCTCCGGCGCTACGCGGGGGCCCAGCCTCACGATCGCGTCCGGGTAGCGCGCGACATCGACTATCCGATCGCCGGTCGTCACGTGCTGCTCGTCGAAGACATCGTCAACACCGGGCTCACGCTCGACTACGTCCTGTCGGAGCTGCGCACCCGCGAGCCGGCGTCGCTCGAGGTGGTCACGCTGCTCGACCGTCCGCTTCGCCGCCTGGTCAAGGTGCCCATCCGTTACGTCGGTTTTCAGATCCCGAACGACTACGTGGTCGGGTACGGGCTCGACTACCGCGAGCTGTATCGCAACCTTCCCTTCATCTGCACCCTGCGCTCCAGCGTGCTGGAGATGCCGGCGCCGCCGGCGGCCAAGGGCCCGACTGCCGAGGCCTGACGCCGACCGCCTGTCCCGGCTGCTGGCCTGGATGGCCGGCCAGGACTTCGCCCAGGTGGTGGACGGCGGCCTGCTCCGGCAGGTCGAGGAGATCGTCGTGGAGGGCCATCGCAAGCTCGTCGAAAGGCATGGCGGGAAATGGTCGCGACCGGCCGCGTACCACTGGCTTCGCTACGAGGATCCGGACCCTTTGCAGCGCCTCATCGAAGGCGCGAGGAGGCTGCGTGAAGGGGGCGTGAAATTCGACGCCAAGGCTGTGGACAAAGCCTGCGCAAAGGCCCGTGAACGGGGCTTTTTGAATTGAGGAACCGGGTGTGGAGCCTCTGTGGAAAACAGATGCCCCAAGCGACCTTCCTGTTTACCCTGAAGTCCCCTATGCGTTTTTCGGTTTCCATCCCGGGTTGCCCCGGACCTTCCACCTACTCGACGTTCGGTATCCTCAGGTTTACCGTACTCAGCCGCTTGGGGCGTCGCGAAAGTTAACAGGCGGCTAACAGGGCGTCAACGGAAAAATTTCTCGCCTCGCCAGGCAAATGTTGGTGGCTTGACACAGCGACCCAGGAGTCGTTATTGGGCGACTCCTAGAATGAGCCGCACAGTCATTCAGTGAGGAGCCTGCACATGCGCGAAGTCGTCATTGTCGAGGCCGTCAGGACACCGATCGGCCGCCGCAACGGGAAGCTCAAGGACGTGCATCCGGTCGTGCTCGGCTCGCAGGTCCTCAAAGAGATAGTGGCGCGCGCGGGCATCGAACCCGGGCAGGTCGAGGACGTCGTGTTCGGCTGCGTTAGCCAGGTCGGCGAGCAGAGCCTCAACGTCGCGCGGAACGCATGGCTCACGGCCGGATTTCCGGTGACGACGCCCGCGACCACCGTCGACCGTCAGTGCGGATCGAGCCAGCAGGCGATCCACTTTGCGGCCAACCTCATCCAGTCTGGCGTCTGCGACGTGACCATCGCCGGCGGCGTCGAATCGATGACGCGAGTGCCGATGGGCTCGAACGCCATGCAGCCCGGCGTCCCATTTCCGCCCGAGCTCACCGAGCTCTACGACCTCGTGCCGCAGGGCGTCTCGGCGGAGCTGATCGCGCGCAAGTACGGCATCTCTCGCAAGGCGATGGACGAGTTCAGCGTGGAGAGCCATCATCGCGCCCACGACGCCACCGAGAAGGGCTACTTCAAGTCCCAGATCATGCCGGTCGACGTTTCGAACGGCCAGCCGGAGATCTTCTCCCGCGACGAGGGCATCCGCGCGAACGCCGGCTACGAGGCGACCTCCGCGCTTCAGCCGGCATTCAACCCCGAGCACTCCATCACCGCCGGCAACTCGAGCCAGATCTCGGACGGGGCTGCGGCTGTCCTGCTGATGTCGCGAGAGAAGGCGAAGGAGCTCGGGCTCAAGCCGAGGGCCCGGATCCGCGCGCAGGCCGTCGTCGGCACGGACCCCGTGCTGATGCTCGAAGGCCCGATCCCCGGGACGGCGGCGGTGCTCAAGCGAGCCGGCCTCGAGCTGAGCAGCATCGACCTCTTCGAGGTGAACGAGGCATTCGCCTCGGTCGTGCTCGCGTGGCAGAACGAGACGGGCGCCGACCTCGACAAGACCAACGTCAACGGTGGCGCGATCGCGGTCGGCCACCCGCTTGGCGCCTCGGGCGCAATCCTGATGAACCGCCTGCTCTTCGAGCTGGAGCGCCGCGACCTTCGCTACGGCCTCGAGACGATGTGCTGCGGCGGCGGGCTCGGCACCGCGACGATCATCGACCGGGTGATCGAATGAGCGCGTTCGACTCTGTCCACCCGAGCGTTTTCGACTCGGTCGCCAACCAGCATCCGTACGAGCTGCGCCAGGGCATCCAGGCCCGCGCGATCAACGGCCAGCGGCTGACCATGGCCGTGATCGACCTCGAGCCGAAGGCGATTTCACCCGAGCATCGACACGACAATGAGCAGCTTGGTTTCGTCATCCAGGGCTCCATCACGATGCGAATCGGAAACGAGAAGAAGCTGCTGCAGGCCGGCGAGACCTACGCCATTCCCAGCAATGTTCCGCACGACGCGATCGCCGGTCCGGACGGCGCGACGGTGGTCGACGTCTTCGCGCCGGTGCGCGCCGACTGGACGCAGCTCCGCCGGTCCGACCCCTCCCCCGGCCGCTGGCCGTAAAAGGCGCGGGGCGCGGGTCAGGATCCCCCCGCGAGACGCCTTGCCTTTGATTTTGGGAGGGGTCTGGACAGCGACGGCGAGTCGAGGCAAAAGCGCAGAAGGCGTCGTTCCCAGTGATAGCCGCTGCCGCCGATGCCGATCCTAGGCGTGGCGTAGACCCGCCCTCGCGCCGCCCCGTCGTCGACGAGGTAGATCCCTGGCGGGCTCAGCGGCAGTCCGTTTGTCGTGCGATCGATCTTCAACGCGCGGCACACCAGGCCGGGGCCTCCGCAGCGGTCGACACCCGGCCCTGGCTCGAGCGCGCGCACGAGCACGGCCTGCGGAACACCGGCCTCTCGGGTCACGAAGTTCAAGCAGAAATGCATGCCGTAGGTGAAGTAGACGTAGGCGTGGCCGGGCTCGCCGTACATGACCTCGTTGCGAGGGCTTCGCCTGCCGCCTGAGGAGTGAGCCGCGAGATCGGCCGGGCCGAGGTAGGCCTCGACCTCGACGAGCCTGCCCCACAGCTTCCGCCCGCCGACCTCGCGGACGAGCACCTTGCCGAGCACGTCGCGAGCGACGTGGATGGTGTCGCGTCGAAAGAAGCTCGCGTCGAGGACTGTTCCGTTGATGGCCAACCGAGGTGCTACGCCGAGCCTAGACCTTGACTTCGCCCAGCCGCTTGCGGACCGAGTGGCGGCGGCGCTTGTCGACGTAGAGGTGCTTGTCGGCGACCTGGTACATCGCCTGCCAGTCCATGCCCGGCCGCCAGGCGGTGATGCCGATGCTGAACTCGACGGGCACAGGGAGCTTGTCGGTGCGGTTCAGGTCTTCGAGCGACTGCCTGACTCGCAGCCCAACCTCGCGAGCGTCGCGCTCGTCGGCCTCCGGCATGGCGACGCCGAACTCGTCTCCGCCAAGCCTCCCGCACGTGTCGGTCGCGCGCACGGCGCGCTGCAGCTCCTGGGCGAGCACGCGGATCGCTTCGTCGCCGACGTGATGGCCGTACGTGTCGTTGATGTCTTTCAGGTTGTCGAGGTCGATCATCATCAGGGCGAGGCGTCGCTTGTGGCGATCCGCCGCCGCGACGGCGCGATCGATCGCGCGCTCGAACTCCGGCCGGTTGGCGAGACCCGTCAGGTAATCGGTGCGCGCTTCTTTGGTGTGCTGGCGCGCCCGGTCGAGAGCGACGGCGATCTGGTCCGCCACCGCGGCCACGAACTCGAGGTCGCTCGACTCGAAGGTGCGCGGCAGACGCGTCGCCACCGTCATCGCCCCGAGCAGCACGCCCTTGGTGCGGAGCTCCGCCCGGATCGCGCTCCACTCACCGGCGATCCTGTCCACGCGGGACTCTGCGCGGCCGGTCGAGATCTCGACCACCTTGACCAGCCCAGACCGTCCCGACTCCGAGAACTCCTCCTCTTCGCCGGGCTGCATGCCGATGGTCCGAGCCAGCTTGAGCCGCGCCCCTTCGCGGACCCAGACCGCGCCCGCCTGCAGCCCGAGCACCTTGAGCGTCTCGCGCAGACCCACCTCCGCGATCTCGGTCACGTCGAGCGAGCGGCCGAGCGCGCTGGCGATCGAGTACAGGCCGTGCAGCTCACTCTGGCGCGCCTGGTGGCGCGTCTCGGTGTAGTCGAGGTAGCCGCGGATGAAGCTCGAGTTGAGGTGCTCGATCACGTCGCTGATCCGGCTCTGCGCGAGGAGGAGCACCTCGTCGGCGTAGGGGTTGATGCCGACCTCCTCGGTCACGCGAGCCATGACCGAACGCCGAAAGACGTTCAGCCCTTCCATCAGTGACTCGAGCGGAACACCCTTCTCGGCGTAGCGGCGCGAGGCCTCGCGGGCCACCGTGTAGTACTCGTTCCAGGGCACCTTCGAGTCGGGGCGCAGCGACCTGAACAGGACTTCCAGGAACTTGATCGACGTCTGGATCAGCTCGTCGGCCGAGTTGTCACGCGCGAGGATCTCCGGTTCGATCGCCCGGACTGCCTCCGCCGCCACCACGCCGCTCTCGGCGGCGTGGGCCGAGAGGCGGTCAGCCAGATCGCTGAGAAGATCGCTCGCCCGCTCGGTCATATCGGCGCACTATAGAGTGACGGGAGGCTATTCGCGTTCCTGCGCGGCAGGCTAATCAAATGTGTAAGAGGCAATGATGGCAACTGCTACCAGAGGTTCCTTGGAGAAGCTTGAAGAAGTCCTGGGTGGAGACGCCCGGGACCTGCTCGAGCACAAGTGCGAGACCATCCCCAAAGAGCAGCTCCACCTGCCCGGTCCTGACTTCATCGATCGGGTCTGGAAGGACAGCGACCGGCCGACCAGGGTGCTCAGGAGCTTGCGGTCGCTGCAGGACCACGGGCGGCTGAGCGGGACCGGGTACCTGTCGATCCTGCCGGTCGACCAGGGCATCGAGCACACCGCCGGCGCGTCATTCGCGCCGAACCCCATCTACTTCGACGGTGAGAACATCGTCAAGCTCGCCATCGAAGGCGGATGCAACGCGGTGGCATCGACCTTCGGAGTGCTGGGCTCCGTCGCCCGGCGTTACGCACACAGGATCCCCTTCATCTGCAAGCTCAACCACAACGAGCTGCTCACCTATCCCAACCACTACGACCAGATCCTTTTCGGCACGGTCAAAGAAGCCTGGGAGATGGGCGCGGTGGCAGTCGGGGCGACGATCTACTTCGGCTCCGCCGAGTCCGACAGGCAGCTGCAGGAGATCGCGGTCGCGTTTCATGCGGCGCACGAGCTCGGCATGGCGACCGTTCTCTGGTGCTACGTTCGCAACAACGCGTTCAAGAAGGACGGCGTCAACTACGAGACGGCTGCCGATCTGACCGGACAGGCCAACCACATCGGCGTCACGATCGAGGCCGACATCATCAAGCAGAAGCTGCCCGACACCAACCGCGGCTTCGAAGTGATCGGTTTCGGCAAGACCGCTCCCGCCGTTTACGACAAGCTCTCGACCGACCATCCCATCGATCTCTGCCGCTACCAGGTGGTCAACAACTTCATGGGACGAGCCGGTCTCATCAACTCGGGGGGTGAGAGCAAAGGCGCGACGGACCTGAAAGAGGCCGTTCGCACCGCCGTGATCAACAAGCGCGCGGGCGGGACAGGTCTGATCAGTGGCCGCAAGTCGTTCCAGCGCCCGATGAAGGAGGGGGTCGAATTACTACACGCAATTCAGGACGTGTACTTGAACCCGGCGGTAACCATCGCTTAAAGCTCGCCTTCCTGGGTAGCGGCGCGGCGTTTTCGCTGGACCGCTACAACGGAGCCGTCGCGGTGGACGGTCGCGTGCTGCTTGATGGTGGCGCGCCCCTGCTGCCACACCTGCAGCGCGTCGGCATCGACCCGGGCAGCATCCAGGTCGTCTTCCTGACGCACTTCCACGGCGACCACACCCTCGGCCTGCCGCCGTTTGTGCTGCATCGAGTTTTCGTCGATCGCCGTCCCCTGACCTTCGTCGGCCCGGCGGGCCTGGAGGACTACCTCGAGCGGTTGTGGGAGGTCAGCTGGGGGTCGGACTGGAAGCGTGTGATGAGGCCGCAGTTCAAGGTCAAGTACGTGACCGCGAAGCCGTCGGGCACTGTCGCGGGCATCAAGTACGAGGCGATCAAGCTCGACCACGGGACGATGGGCAGCGTCGGCTACAGGCTTCACCTCGACGGCAAGGTCGTCGCCTACTCGGGCGACACGGAGCCCACCGCTCCGCTCGACAAGCTCGTCAACGGAGCCGATGTCGCCATCGTCGAGGCGACCGGGCCCGGCGACATCTTCAGCCACATGAGCTGGGAGGCCGCCGCCAAGCTCAAGAAGCGCCACTCGGGCACCCGCTTCCTTTTCAACCACCTCTATGCGGGCACCATGACCGGCGCGGTCAAAGACCTCCAGGTGATCGAAGTCTGAATCCACGAGTCGCCCTCGGAGCGGTGGCAGGCGGCCTGACCGCTGTCATCGTCCTGATCGCCGCGATCGCGTTCGGATTCATGCTGGGCGGGCGCGTGGCCAACCCCATCCCGCTGCTCGTCCTGACCCTGGCCGGCGCCTACGGAGGCTGGCTGCTTGGAGTCGTCGTGTACGGCGCGGTCCGCGGCGGAGACGTGGACGAGCACAGCCGTTGAGCCCAGACCTCAAGTCCAACCGTCCGCTGCTCGACAAGCTCGGGGTCAAGCCAGCGTCGAAGGTGGCGCTGATCGACCTCGACGAGCCGTGGTTCGTCGAGGAGCTGCGCCGCCGCACATCTGACATCACTCGAGGCAAATCAAGGGCTCGGTTCGACCTCGTCTTCTACGGAGTGAAGCAGCCCGCGGATCTTGGGCGCCTGCACGAGCTCAAGAGCTGGATCGAGCCCAATGGCGCGATCTGGGTCGTGAGGCCGAAGGGGCCGGGAACTCCTATCAGTGACACTCGCCTGATCGAAGCGGGCCTCGCCGCGGGCCTGGTCGACAACAAGATCGCCAGCTTTTCACACACTCAGGGTGCGATGCGCTTTGTGTTCCGGCTCAAGGACCGTCCCCGATGAGTGGCGTGAAGATTCGTTTCGCGGAGCCGGCCGACGTCTCGGTGATCGCGCAGCTGATCCGCGGCCTTGCCCGCTACGAGAAACTGGAGGACGAAGTCGAGACGACCGAGGAAAGGCTGGCGACAGGCCTCTTCGGCCCGCGGCCGTACGCCGAGACACTGCTCGCCGAGATGGAGGGGAAGGCGGTCGGGTTCGCTCTCTTCTTCCACAACTTCTCGACGTTCCTCGGCCTGCCGGGCATCTATCTCGAGGACCTGTTCGTCGTGCCCGAGATGCGCGGGGGCGGCGTCGGCCGAGCGTTGCTTCAGAGGCTGGCCCAGCTCGCCGTCGAGCGCCGATGTGGTCGCCTCGAATGGGCGGTGCTGGACTGGAACCGAGACGCCATCGGCTTCTACGAGCGACTCGGTGCCAGGCCCAATTCAGAGTGGACCGTGTACAGGCTCACGGGTGAGTCGCTCCACGCGGTTGCCCGACAATAGGCGTCGATGACCAGCGAACCGGTCGAGGTGCTGCGGCCGAAAGAGATCGACACACACCCTGGCGATGAGATCGTCGCGTGGGCTCGCGGACAGCTCGAGATCGCGCGATCGATCCTCGACAACCCCGGCGGCGGCCTTCTGTTCGCGACCCAGACCATCGGCCAGGTCAGGGCCGCCCTGCACGAGTGCGACGCGGTTCGCTGGGAGGACGCCGCGGCGAGGCTCGAGAGGGCCGAGGACGCGGCAGTGCGGCGGGACTTCGACGTGGCGCGTACGTTGATCGACGAGGAGATCGCCGAGCTCAGGCGCTGAGAGCCGCCTCCAGCGTCGCCTCGAACCCGGCGGCGCCTGCATGGCCGCCGAACGGCATGATTCCCGGCAGTGTCACGCCCGCATCGAGGTAGCGGCGAACGGCACCGGCCACCTGCGCCGAGTCGCCCAGCCCGCCCAGCTCGTCCATCATCTGCTCGCTGATCACGCCGGCGTCGAGATCCTCTTTGAAGCCCGCCGCGTCCATCACCTTCCTGTAGAAGGGAAGGTTGGAGTACCTCGACACTGTCCGGCGGAACACTTCCTGGGCGCCGGCGCGGTCGGTGGTGAGGCTCGCTGGAACGATGGCCACGACCTCGAAACCGGCCATTGATTTGCCTGCCTTCTCGCGACCCGCCCGCACTGCCGGCATCACGTGATCGCGTATGTATCCAGGGGTGCAGTTTCCAAGCACGACGCCGTCGCCCAGCTCACCCGAGAGCTCCAGCATGTGGCGGCTGAGGGCCGAGATCATGATCGGAAGGTCCGGCCTGCGCGGCGCCGAATAGGACCAGCGCGCCGTGAAATACGCACCGTCGAAAGCGCAGGCACCATCGCGGAGGCTGGTCCTGACGATGGTCGCGTACTCACGCATCGCAGTGACAGGCTTCTCGAGCCGCAGGCCCCACATCGATTCAACGGTGACCTGGTGCGCCACGCCCAGCCCCAGGATGACCCGGCCGCCCGACAGCTCGTCGAGGGTCGCCGCCATCTGCGCCATCGCGGTGGGATGTCGCGTGTAGATCGGAAGCACGCCCACGCCGAGGCCCACCTTCTGCGTGGCCTGGGCGTACGCCGCGAGCACCAGCGCGCCGTCGCGCGCATCGGGCAGCTGAGTGATCCACACCGACTCATAGCCCAGTTTCTCGGCGGTCCTGGCCCTCTCCACCGACTCATCGAGCGTCTTCACGGCGGGGCTGAACGCGGCAAGCCGAGCCACTGCTTCAGCAATATATGCGGGTGACTCCGCTCCAGGCATTGTTCATGGGCCTGCTGCAGGGTGCCAGCGAGCTGTTCCCCGTCTCGTCGCTCGGTCATGCGGTCATCGTCCCGAGCCTGCTGCACTGGAAGTTCAAGCAGTCCGATCCGTCGTTCGTGCCATTTCTGGTGCTGCTTCATCTCGGTACCGCTACCGCGCTGCTCATCCTCTATCGCGACCAGTGGGTCTCGATCATCCGCGGGTTCTTCACAGCGGCGCTGCGCGGCCAGATCCGCTCGGATTCCGAGCGCCTCGCGATGTTGCTGCTGGTCGGTACGATCCCGGCCGCGATCCTCGGTGTCTTCCTGGAGAACCGGATCAAGACACTCTTCGCGAGCCCGTACGAGGCCGCCGTCTTCCTGATCGTCAACGGCTTTTTGATGCTTGGCTTCGAGCTGGTCCGCAGGCGTGCCGAGCGCCGTGTCGCGGCGGGCGTCTCGGCCGGCGTTGAGCGCGAGGAACATTTCGCCGGCGCGGAGCGCATCAGCTTTCGCGCGGCGGCCATCGTGGGGGCCTGCCAGGCCCTTGCTTTCCTGCCCGGCCTGTCCCGCTCTGGCGTGACGATCGGCAGCGGACTCGTGGCCGGCCTGAGGCACGAGGAGGCGGCGCGCTTCTCGTTCCTCCTCGCGACTCCGGTGATCCTGGGCGCGGGGGTCGTCGAGGTGCCGCAGCTCTTTTCCGGCGGCGTGCCGGTGGGCGAGTACGTGGCGGCCGCCGTGCTGGCGGGCATCGCCGCATATGCCAGCGCCCGCTTCCTGCTTCGTTATTTCCGGTCCGGCCGGCTCGACCCCTACGGCTGGTACTGCATCGCGGCCGGCCTCGTCAGCCTGGCTTTGTTAGCCTTGAACCTGTGAAATCAACACCGGTCGCTTATGGGTTTCTCGTCCTGGCCCTGCTGTGCGTCGTGATCGCCGTCCTCTACGTGATCGGCGGCATTCTTCCCACCTTCACGTCGTCCGGGGCGGCCGGTCCGCATTTCAAGCACGCGATCCTCTTCGGCGTGCTGGCGGTGGCGAGCCTGGTCGCCTTCAACTTCACTCGGCCGAGGACCGTCTAGCCAGATCGCGGGGGGTCGGAGACCCCCTTAATCCGGCCCGCAGCCGCCCTGACGCTCAGCCGGCGGCGATTCTCTCGGGGACCTGGCGTCCCGTTGTGTCGCGTTCTCCGGCGCGGATGTCCTCGTGGTAGACGGCGTCGGCGTTGACCTTCCAGGGATCGAGCCTTGACCCTGTCGCGATTCCGCGCGCGACCAGGAGCGCGGTCATCATCGAGTGGTCCTGGTTGTTGTACTTGTGCATGCCGTTGCGGCCGGCCAGGTGAAGGTTGGGCAGGTGCTCGCTCAGGTAGCCGCGGACGACATCCACCTTCGCCTGGTACGCGTCGTCGTAGACCGGGTAGGCCTTCTGCTGCCGCACCACCACCCCGTCGAAGACCTCGGCGGCCGCACAGATCCCGAGCTTCTCGACCTCTTGCTTGGCCAGCTCGATCAGCGCGGCGTCGACCATCGTCCACAGCCCATCGCCCTCGAAGCAGAAATACTCGAGGCCGAGGCAAGTCTTGGACTCGTCCGGAACCATCGACGGACTCCAGTTCTTGAAGTTCTGCATCCTGCCCACGCGCACGGCCGGGTCGTGGATGTAGATCCAGTTGTCGGGGAACAGGTCGCGGCGGTCGATCATCAGCGCGATGCTGATGAAGTCGCGGTAACCCAGGCTCCTGGCGGCCGCCTGGACCTCCACCGGCGCCGGCGGTTCGAGCCGTGCGACGAGCTCGCGGATCGGGATGCTCGAGATGAAGTCGGTCCCGATGTGCTCTTCCTTGCGGCCGTCCGACGTTCGCGTCACAACCGACGTGACCAGGCCCTTCTCGTGATTGATGCCCTCGACCGTTCGGCCCAGCAGGACAGGGTGTCCCTTTTCGCGGCTGATGTCGGCCACGCGCTCCCACATCTGGCCCGGGCCAAGACGCGGATAGCGGAACTTGTCGATCAGCGTCGTGACGACCTCGCCGCGCTTGGCGGTGCGCCGCCTGGGCAGGAGCGCGCTGCGGATGACGACCCACAGGTCAAGGCTCTTGATCCGCTGCGCGGCCCAATCGGCGGAGAGCTCCTTGGTGCTGATCCCCCATACCTTTTCTGTGTACGTCTTGAAGAAGATGCTGTAGAGGCGCCAGCCGAACTGATTGCGGACCCAGTCCTCGAGGCTTGTCGGGTGCTTCACCGGCTGCAGCCTGGCTCGCGCGTAGCTGGCGAGGCACCTGACGGCTTCGACCGGCCCCAGGTTCCACAGCGCGTTGGCCGCCTTGATCGGGTACGCGAAGAACCGGCCGCGGTAGAAGATGCGCGAGAGCCGGTCGCGGGTCAGCATCTCCGGGCCCAGGATCTCGGTCCACAGGTCCTCCACCTCCTGGTTCTTGGAGAAGAAGCGATGCCCACCGATGTCGAACCTGTAGCCCTTGTACTCGGCCGTGCGCGCGAGCCCGCCCACCTGTCTCGGGTCTTTCTCCACCACCGTGACATCGACCCCGTGCTTCATCAATTCGTACGCCGCGGTCAGGCCGGCGGGTCCGGCGCCCATGATGACCACGCGCCGGCGTCCGCATTCGGCGATCAAAGTCCCCATACGGTACAGCGGGGTTAACTAGTTCAGAGGGCCTTTACTGCGGACTTCGTCGACCTTGACGAGGGCATCTCGCAGGCCTTTGATCCACTCGGCCTGGTGCATGCCGACCAGGCGTACGCACCACGCCAGGGCGTCGCTCCGGCTGCGAGCCACCCCACCGGCGACCAGGGTGTCCAGGATCGAGCGCTCCGGCATCTTGAGCCTGGTCATCACGGGCACGCTGAGCGTGGTGAAGACGCGCGTTTGATCGCCGCAGCGCGCTCCCCACGCCACCTTGCGACGGAAGTGGCGCTCCGCGTCCCGTGCGATCCGGACCCTGTCCTCGCGCGTCTCCTCGCGGAACCGGTCGATCCGGGCGAGGCGCGCGGCGGCTCGCCCGCCTTCGGCCGTGCCGGCGGCGAGCTCGACCTCAGGCAGCGTGCCGAGGACGAGGATCTCCTCGCCGTCGGCGCTGACCTCCGGCGGCCCGTCGAACCAGCTCGCCGGGATCCGGGCCCCGAACCAGGCCTGTGCATCCTCGGCCATCGATTACAAGATTACTGCCCGGGACCCCGATCTGAGGCGCGCCGTCTAGGCGGCCGCCTCCTGAGGCTTCGGCCCAAGCGGCTGGAGCTCCTCGACCAGCACCTCCGTCCGGTAGCGCTTCTGGCCTGCCGTGTCCTCCCACGATCGCGTCTGCAGCCTGCCCTGCGCGCTGACCAGCCGGCCCTTGTGCAGGTACTGGCCGGCGAACTCCGCCATCTTGCCGAACGCCACCAGGTGGTGGAACTCGGTCTGCTCCTTGCGGTTGCCTTCGTCGTCCTTGCCGACATAGCTGTGGGTCGCCAGCCGCATGTTGGCGACGTACGTGCCTTTGGGCGTCGCCCTGACCTCGGGGTCCGCCGCCAGGTTGCCGACCAGGATCACTCGATTGACCATCGCATCACCTCCACGAGATTGGCTCCAACTTAGATCCCATCGAGGCCGCTGCCAATCCAGCCTGTTAACGCCACATGCCCCGGGCTTTGCCGGGGCACCACCGAGGATGAAAATTGAGACGCGCCGGCTGGCGAAAGGCTCGACGCTCTTTGGTGTGCGGAGCCCGTTTGTTAACGTGAGCTGGCGGCCCGGTGGCACCAACGAATGTCGCCCCGCTAAGCGGGAGCACGCAAGGGAAACTCTCGACAGGTGCGGGCCGCTCGTCCAGCCGGTAGCTCAAGGTGGAGGCGGCTGGATGCGAACGATCTACGAGCGGTGCTGTGGACTGGACGTCCACAAGAAAACGGTGGTCGCCTGCGTGCTGACTCCAGGTGGTCAGCAAACGCGGACCTTCGGGACCATGACTGCCGACCTGCTGGAGTTGCGGGCTTGGCTCCAGGCCGAGGCTGTCACGCACGTGGCCATGGAATCGACTGGGGTCTACTGGAAGCCGGTGTTCAACCTGCTGGAAGACCAGGGAATGGAGCTTTTGGTCGTCAACGCTCGCCACGTCAAGGCGGTGCCCGGTCGCAAGACCGACGTCAAGGATGCGGAGTGGCTGGCCGACCTGCTCCGCCACGGGCTATTGAAGGCCAGCTTCATTCCCAACCGCGAGCAGCGGGAGTTGCGCGAGCTGGTGCGCTATCGACGCACCGTCATCGAACAGCGGGCTCATGTCGTGCAGCGCATCCAGAAGCTCTTGGAAGGCGCCAACATCAAGCTCAGCGATGTCACCAGCGATGTGATGGGGGTCTCGGGTCGAGCCATGCTCAGTGCGCTCGCCGCCGGCGTCGACGACCCCCAAGCCATGGCCGGCCTGGCCAAGACCGCGCTCCGCAACAAGATGCCCGAGTTGGAACGGGCGCTGACCGGTTCCTTCGGTTCGCATCAGCGCTTCATGTTGCGAAGTCAGTTCCAACTGCTGGAAGCACTCGAGCTGCAAATCGCATCCCTGGATGGGGAGGTGGCCCAGCGGATGCGCCCTTTTCAAGTCCACCTCGACCGCCTGGATGAGATTCCCGGCATCGGGCCTCGCTCCGCCCAGCAAATCCTGGCTGAGGTCGGCACCGACATGAGCCGGTTCCCCACCTCGGCTCACTTCGCCTCCTGGGCCCGGATCTGCCCTGGCAACAACGAGTCCGCGGGCAAGCGACGAAACAGCTCTGTCGGTGCCGGCAACCGCTGGCTCCGCAATGCTCTTCTCGAAGCCGCATGGTCAGTCAGCCATCGCCGCCAACCCAACTTTTTCACCGCCCGCTACCACCGCATCGGCGCCCGGCGGGGCAAGAAGCGGGCCGCAGTCGCGGTCGCCCACTCGTTGTTGGTCGCGGTCTACCACCTGCTCAGGGACGGCACCGTGTTCCAGGACCTGGGGGCGGACCATTTCGAGCGTCGGAATCGAGAAGCGGTGACGCGCCGGAGCCTCCGCCGCTTGGAGCAGCTCGGTTATCGAGTCACGCTAGAGGAGGCCACC
>DATEHQ010000118.1:0-3925 GCA_035279525.1 Candidatus Dormiibacterota bacterium | reverse complement strand
GGTCCGCTCGCCCGCCCGAGCGGTGGACACCTGCAGCGCCTGTTCGCGTTCGGCCCGTTCTGCTCGATCGTGCAGGGAGGCGATCAGGTCCCGGCGCGCGCCGAGGTACAGGCCGACGGCGACGACGACGCCGGCCGCCAGGACGCAGAAGAGCAGGTCCACGTACCACGACACGGTCTGGTTCGGCTGGACGGCGATGTTGGCCTGCCCTACCAGGACGGACAGCGCGGCCGTGGGCAGGATCTCGCGCCATCGCCGGCGGGCGGACAGCGACACCTGGCAGACGATCCACGGGCCGATCGCGCTCACTGACACGGCGGTGGCCGCCGAGGTCAGGACGGTGACGGCGATCGGCCAGCGGCGGCGGCACTGCATCGCGGCCAGGGACGCGACGCCGAGCGCCAGATCAGCCCAGAACAGCGTCCGGGCCGACTGCCACTGGTCCTGCGCGACCGAAAGCCAGAGCAAGCCCCCGATCACGACCGCGAACACAGTGCTCAGCCAGGTCGTCTGCCCAGGGGTCAACCGTTGGCCGGTGCGCTCGGCGGTGCTCACCGTTCGAGTCTAGAGCGGGACCGTGCAGGCAAACCACCGACCAAAGTCGGTGCCAGGAATCGACCTCGGTCGAGTCGGGACCGACCGGTGACCGATGCGCGACGGCCGCGCTGCCCCGCAGGCTCGGCACATGATCCTCGTAGACCAGCTCACCAAGCAGTACGGCCGCTACACGGCCGTCGACTCCATCTCCTTCTCCGTACGCCCGGGGACAGTCACCGGCTTCCTCGGCCCGAACGGCGCCGGCAAGTCCACCACGATGCGCGTGATGGTCGGCCTCACCACCCCGACGTCCGGCACCGCGACCATCGACGGCGTCCGGTTCGCCGACCTGCCCAACCCCGGCCTCGAGGTCGGCGTCCTCCTCGACGCCTCCGCCCAGCACGCCGGCCGCACCGGACGCGAGATCCTCACGATCGCTGCCGACACCATCGGCCTGCCCCGCCGCCGTGTCGACGAGATGCTCGAGCTGGTGAGTCTGACACCCACCGAGGCCAAGCGCCGGGTGCGCAACTACTCCCTCGGGATGCGCCAGCGCCTCGGCATCGCCACCGCACTCCTCGGAGACCCACAGGTGCTGATCCTCGACGAGCCCGCCAACGGGCTCGACCCCGCGGGGATCCGGTGGATGCGCGACCTGCTGACGGGCTTCGCCAGCCAGGGCGGCACCGTCCTGTTGTCCTCACACCTGCTCCACGAGATCGAGGTCATCGCCGACGACCTGGTCGTGATCGGCAACGGAAAGATCGTCGCGTCCGGCAGCAAGGAAGAGCTGCTGGCCGCAGCGGGGACGCTCGCCCGCTCGACGTCACCGCGCGACCTCGCTCACGCCCTCGAACAGGCAGGGATCCCCAGCACGCTCGCAGGAGACGGCTCGGTCCGCACGGACGCCGACCCCGCTCGGGTCGGATCCGTGGCCCTGACCGCCGGGATCCCTCTGACCGAGCTCCGGTCCGCCGAGGGCACCGGGCTCGAAGACATGTTCCTCTCGCTCACCGCCGACACCCAACGCGAAGGAGTTGCGGCATGACCGCCACGATCATCCCTCCCGACACCATCGAGGCCGAGCCGGCCCGACGGACCGCCCAACCCATCCCGGCCACCCGACTCGTCAAGGTCGAGCTGCGCAAGATGTTCAACACCCGCTCGGGATTCTGGATGCTCATCAGCATCGGCGCCCTGTCGCCCATCTCGGCCGGGTCGCTCCTCGTCCTCGGCCTCAACAGCGACGTCACCTACCAGAACTTCGTGAGGGCGAGCGGGTTCCCGATGTCAGTGATCTTGCCGATCATCGCGATCCTGGCCGTCACGGGTGAGTGGAGCCAGCGAAGTGGGCTAACCACGTTCACGCTGGTGCCGAGCCGCGAACGCGTGATCGGCGCCAAGGCGATCGCGACCCTCCTGGTGGGCCTCGGCGCCGTCTCCGTCGCCTTTGCGGTTGGCGCCCTCGGCAACGTGGCCGGGTCAGCACTCGCAGGCGTCGACACCGCGTGGGACATTTCGTTGTCCATGGCACTCCAGATGGTGCTCTACAACCTGGTGGGCATGGCCTTCGGCTTCGCACTCGGTGTCGTGCTGCGCAACTCCGCGGCCGCGATCGTGGGCTACTTCGTCGCTTCACTAGTCATGCCCGGCATTCTCGCGCTCCTGGCTCAGGTGCGTTCGTGGTTCGAGGACCTGCAGCCGTGGATCGACTGGCACCACACGCAGGTGGCGCTCCTCGATGGCGCCACGAACACTGTCAAGGAGTGGGCGATGCTCGGCTCGACCACGATGATCTGGATCGTCCTTCCCCTCGTCGTCGGGCTGCTGTCCCTGCGCCGCTCCGAGGTCAAGTAACCCACCCGTCGCGCCCCTTGGCGACGCCGCCCACGCGTGCAACCTCAGGCCGCCGAACCTTCTCACTCCGCACAGAGGCTGGTGGGCGGCCGGCGCAGAGGTGTCGTGTTCCAGGTCTGAAGGCGGCGTCGAACTCCCCGCTGACAAGAGGCTGCTCGGGAGGGGCGTATCGGCCGAAAGGACGAGACAAGGACCGTTCGACCGGCCGGTCGAACACGAGCCTTGAGGCTGATTGGCCCGTAGCGGAAGTCAGCGACCGTGGAGTCACCGATCATCCCGACGGCAACTAAGGAGTAAGAGATGAGATCACTTGAGAAAACCGCCACCGCGCTGGGGTCCCTGCACGTACCCGTGAGCGCGGCAGCGGCAACGACGGAGCGCACCGAGACCCGAGGGCACCGAGAGCGCGTCGTCGGCGCGGCGGCGATCGCGTCGGCAGCACTGGTGATGATCGACAACCTGGTCGTGGGATGGGTCGGCTCGCCTACTTATGGAGCCCCGATCAAGGAGGTACTCGCCTTCCACGCAGATCACCGGACCGCGGTCGCGATCGCCGTTGGCCTGGAGGCGCTGAACGTGCCGCTGCTGCTCTGGTTCGTCACCGGTCTCCACGGGCTCGTGGGCCGTCGCGGGGGTGCGGGCGCGGACTGGTCGCGCCTCGCGGTGGCCGCGGGCGCGACTCTCTCGGCGGTGATGGCGTTCTACGCTGTTCTGTGGGACGGCGTCGTGCTGTCCGCCGGCGAGCTCACCGAGCCGAGTCCGGTGCTAGAGCTCGCCTGGCGAATGCATGCAGCAGCGTTCGCGTGGTCGCTGCCGGCGCTCGGCACCACGTTCATCGGCGCTGCGCTGGCGACGCATGCCAGCCGGCTGACGCCGCCGTGGCAGCGTCTGCTCGGCGTGGCCGGGGCAGGCCTGCTGCTCGCCGCCGGCGCGGCCAACCTCGCGATCGCAGACGGCTCGGCGCTCCTGTACGTCGGGGTGTCCGGCTTGGCAGCCTGGCTCGTGTGGCTGACTGCGACCGGCGTACGGCTGGTGCGCGCTCAAAACAGCTGACCGTCCTGACGACGCATCGACCTCCGACGCTGGTGAAGCGCCACGAGCACTTTCACCGCGTAGGTCGACGGGTCGGTGGTCAGGTTGACTTCCTGCCCATGAGCGTGCGTGCCGCAAAAGGAACGACCAGCGGGATCACGGGTGGCCAGCGAGTCGGCGTGGTGCTGACGCCGACTTTGCTGGCCGAGCAGTCCCGCAAGACCTGTCCGATGGAGCGTCCCGGTCAGGTGCCCGTTGCGGAGCTCGACCACGCCGAAATCCGCGTCCTGCGCCGCACCACTACCCTGGCCGTCCGTAACATCAAATCCCACCGCGGCATGAGCGGAAGATGGTCACATCGCGATCGAGGCTGTGCGCGACTCAAGTGAGACGAGAACTGAAACTAGGCCCCGGAATGCCGGGTGATCAGATCCCGGTCGCTCCGGCGTTTGCCAGCTCAAAGGGCGGTGGCGGTGGGATTTGAACCCACGGAGGGGTT
>DATEHQ010000117.1:0-2397 GCA_035279525.1 Candidatus Dormiibacterota bacterium | reverse complement strand
TCGGTGCCCACCTCGCGCGCCACGCGCGTGACCTCGCCGGAGAAGGCGTTGAGCTGGTCGACCATCGTGTTGATGGTGTTCTTCAGCTCGAGCACCTCCCCGCGGACGTCGACGGTGATCTTCTTCGAGAGGTCGCCCTGCTGGACGGCAGTGGTGACCTCGGCGATGTTGCGCACCTGGCTCGTGAGGTTGCCGGCCATCTGGTTGACGTTGTCGGTCAGCTCTTTCCACACTCCGCCGACACCCTTGACCTGGGCCTGGCCACCCAGCCGGCCCTCGGTGCCGACCTCGCGCGCCACGCGCGTGACCTCGCCCGCGAAGGCGTTGAGCTGACCAACCATCGTGTTGACGGTCTTGGCCGTCGTGAGGAATTGGCCCTGGAGCGGACGGCCGTCGATCTCGAGCGCCATGGTCTGGGAAAGGTCGCCGTTGGCGACCGCGCTGATGACGCGCGCGATCTCGGTGTTCGGCCGCGCGAGGTCTTCGACCAGCTCGCCCACCGCGTCGAGCGTCGACTGCCAGGCGCCGCCGTGGCCGATGACGACCTGTCTGACTTCGGCTTCCTTGCCGATGTGCCGGCTCAGACGCCGGATCTCGCGCTCGAGTCGCTGATTCGATTCGATGATGGAGTTCAGCGCCGTCGCGACCTTCGCCGCCGAGCCGCGACCTTCGACCGCCATCCGCGCGGTGAAGTCGCCCTGCTTCACGGCGTTGAGCACTCGCAGCAGCGACTGGCTGTCGATCTCCGCTCCGTTCAGATGTTGTTGCGCAGTGCCTTTCACTGCCGCCTTTACTGCCGACTTGGCTGCCATTTCCCTTTGTTCCTTCCTTCCTTCCTGATCTAGTCGCCGTCCGTCGAGGTCACAGGCTCATGGGCACCCAGAACTCGATACGGGTCCCGGCGCCTGGTTCGCTCTCGATCCGGCACCAGCCGCCTGCAAGCTGCGCGCGCTCCCGCATCGCCACGAGCCCGATGTGTCCGGGCACGCGCACCGATTCGGCGACGACGAAGCCGGCGCCGTCGTCGGCGATCTCCACGTGCAGCCCGCCGTCGATGCCCTGGGCGACCACCGTCACGCGAGTCGCCCGCGCGTGCTTTTCGACATTCGTCAGCGCCTCGGCGATGTTCTTGAGCGCGATGGCCTGGATCGTCTGCGGCACGTCGAGCGGAACCCGGGCGTCGACGCTGGCCTCGATGCCCGCGCGGACGCGCATTGCCTGGAGCCGTTCGCTGATCGCCGAGTTGAGGTCGCCTGGCAGCTGCAGCGGCTCCGGGCTCACGTTGGTCAGGAGCCGGCGCAGCGAGTCCTCGACCTGGCGGAGCGTCAGGTCCAGCTGCCCGAGCTGTTCCGCCCGGCGGCCGGCGGGCGCGTCGACCCGGATGCGCTCGAGCTGCAGCTCCGCCGCGGTGAGGAGCTGGAGCGAATCGTCGTGGAGCGTGCTCGCGAATCGGCGCCGCGCCTCGTCGCCACCCGACGCGATGTTGTTGAGCAGGTGCCGGCGCGCGGCGATCGCCTCCTCGAGGCGCACCGCCGTGTGGCCGAGCTCGTCCTCTGACTCCTTGTACTGCCACAGAAGCCCGGCGACCATACCGACCAGCCGCAGGACCCAGAGGTCGTGGCCGCTGAAGCCGTGCGGCGCGTCGTAGGCGGCGACCGCGCCGATCCGGCGCTCGCCCGCCGTCCAGGATGCGGCGATGGAGCTCTTCACGTCGGTCAAGCCCGCGGCGTGCCAGCTCTTGTCGAGCGCAGGCGACGTTCCCTTGAGGAGCTCGAGCTCATCGGCGAAGACGAGGCGCTCGATGACCCCGTCGCCGTTCGCCCCCAGCTGGAGCCGCACCCGGTAGACCGGCGAATCCGGCGGGAATCCGTGGGGCGTCACCTGTACGCTGAGCGTGCCGCGGGGGCCAAGCCGCCAGAACGCGGCTCGGGTCGCGCCCGTCAGCTCGGCGATCGTCGAGCTCAGCCGGGCGAAGAAGTCAGGCAGGTCCTCGTCCGAGTCGAGGTAGGACGTGATCTCGGCGATGGCGGCCAGCGCGGCGAGTTGGGAGCGCTCCAGCTGGGCTGAACGCTTTGACTTAGCCTCGCCTTCGGCGAGGACTCGCAACTTGCCGGTATCGGGCAACGCCGCCGCTGAATCCACTCTCCCCCCTAGGACGCGATTTTCCGATCTAAATCAAATCCGAGAGGGGGCGGCAAAGTCACCGTACAAGTGAGGTAGAAAAAGACCGGGCCCGCGAGTTGCGGGCCCGGTGTCGCTTACGGCTTACCGATCGGGTTACTTGCGGCGCCGCCTCCCGAGGCCGAGCCCGCCGAGCAGGAACATGATCCCGCCGAGGACTCCGCCCGCGATCGGTGCGCCTGTGTTGGCCAGGACGTCGCCGGTCCCGCCCGATTG
>DATEHQ010000116.1:0-4463 GCA_035279525.1 Candidatus Dormiibacterota bacterium | reverse complement strand
CTCGGCGCCGGCCTGGCGATCGTGCTCACAGCTTTTCCTTGACCGCCTTCTCGACCGTTTCGATGGTCTGGCCGAAGCGCTTGACCATCTCCTGGAGCTCGTCCTCGGTGCTCGTGAAAGCCGGTGCAATCAGCACCTCGTCGCCCGCGAATCCGTCGGGAGTCGAATGCGTCGAGCTGACGAGCAGCCCGCACTCGAAAGCGATGTCGTCGACCAGGGTCGCGACGTCCAGCTCGTGCGGGAGGAACGACCTGCCATCCCTTGGGTCGACCAGCGAAGCGCCGAGCAGGAAGCCGCGACCGCGCACCTCCCCGACGATGTCGGACCCTCGGACCACGGCGGCGAACTGGGCGCGGAGCTCAGGCCCTCTCGCGCGCACATGGTCCACGAGCTTGTGGCGGACGATGTAGTCCAGCACGGCCAGGCCCACCGCGGACGGCAGCGGCGCACCGTCCCACGTGTGGCCGAGATCGAACTCGGCCGAGCCCTCCGCCAGGGCGTCATAAACGTGCTCGCCGCAGAGGACCGCGGCCAGGGGCCAGTAGCCCGCGCCAAGGCCCTTGCCGATGGTGACGATGTCAGGCTGGATCGGCAGCTGATGTGCCGCGAGCCAGGTTCCGGCGCGGCCCATGCCGGTGACGATCTCATCGAAGACGACGAGAAAGCCGTGCTCCTCGCGCCGCTCGGCCAAGCCCTGCCAGAACCGGTCCGGGGGCGAGTAGCCGGGCAGCGCGGCGGCGCTCACCGGCTCGCAGAAGAAGGCCGACACGGTCTCCGGGCCGGCCTCCTTCAGGGCCCTGTCCAGCGCAGCGAGCGCGGCTTCCCCGGTCGGATCGAAGCGCGAGGTCGACGGCGGGATGTGCAGGTAAGGCGGCATGTACTCGGTGTACGGGTCCTGCAGCGATCGCTTCCGCCCGCTCAACGCCAGCGTGCCCAACGTCGAGCCGTGATAAGCCTGCGCCGGCGAGATGATCCGCCACCGGTCGCGCTGCCCGCGATCGACGTGATAGGTGCGAGCGAGCCGAACCGCTGTCTCGTTGGCCTCGGAGCCGCCGGTGGCGAACTTGACGCGGGCCATCTCCGGGATGAGCTCGATCACGCGGTCGGCCAGCTGCTCCTGCGGCCCGCTGGTGAAATGATGGTTGTAGAAGTAGGAGATCTGCTCCGCCTGCGAGGCGGCCGCGGCCGCGATCTCGCTCAATCCGTGCCCGAGGCAGGCCACCATCGCGCCGCCCGAACAGGCGTCGAGGATCCTCTCACCGCCGACGGTCTCGAGCCAGACGCCCTTGCCGCGCTCGATGTTGGGGTAGGCGAGGTCGAGAAAACGCGGGAAGACGCTGGTCTCGTCGGCGCGTACCGTCGCTTGCGCCATGTTCCTCCCTACCTCCACACGCCACGCCGCCGGATGGCGGCCAGCACTGCGCGCAGCCCCTGCTCGCTGTTGGCGACGTGCTCCTGCATGACCGTCTCGGCCGCGTCGGCGTCTTGAGTCTCGATCGCCTCCAGCAGCTCTTCGTGCTCGCCCGAGATGCGCCGGTGCCAGGCCTCCGATTCGGGTAGAAGCGTCATCGCATCGTTGAGGCGCAACCGGATCTCCTCGATGGCGCGCACCAGGAACGTGTTGCCCGTCGCCTGCGCGACCGCAATATGAAAGTCGGTGTCGTGTCGCATGTAGTCCGGTTCGGACGCGGCCGTCGCCATGCCCGCGATGGCCCGGCGCATGGCGGTGAGGTCGGTGCTGCGGCGTGTACCGACCGCCACGCGCGCCACCGCGGGCTCGATGAGTCGCCGGTAGAGGAGGAGGTCCTCGAGCTCCTTGCGCTGCCGCATGACCCTGACGATCAGGTCGTCCGCGGCCAGCGAGTCGCCTTCGCGATGGGTGATAAAGGTGCCGCCGCGGCGGCCGCGACGCGCTTCGACGAGACCCGCCGCCTCGAGCAGGCGCAGCGCGTGCTGGATGGTCGGGCGCCCGACGCCGAACATGCCGGCCAGCTCGCGCTCGGCGGGAAGCGCCTCGCCAGGCTTGATCAGTCGCAGGGCGATGTGGCGGCGGATCTGGTCGGCGACGTACTCGTGGGCGCGGACCTGGCGGATGCGCTCGAAGCGCAGCGGCGGCGCCGCGCCGTTCGTTCGCGCCGCGGTCCTAACGGCCATGGGCGGCTCCCGATCCGGCTCGCGCGACGTGCTCGAGGAACCGGTCGAACAGGCGCATGGTCGTGCGCCGAACGACAGGGGCTCGCCGGCGGGTCTCCTCGAGGAGCGCATCCGGGTCCACACCGTCCCCATCGAGCTCGTGCCGGTATGCGCGAACCCAGCTGTCCATGATCTCCGGAGTGACCTCCGGGTGAAACTGGAGACCGAGGCTGCGTCCGATGACGTAGGCCTGCGGGCCGACCTCGGTGTCCGCTACAAGCCTGGCGCCGGGCGGCAGCGTGAAGGTGTCGAAGTGCCACTGGAACCAGGGACCCTCGGAAATGAGGTCGGGGTCCTTCGTACGCACCGGCAGCCATCCGATCTCGGAATGGTCGGAGCGGAAGGACTTTCCGCCGAGCACACGGGCCATCAGCTGGCCACCGAAGCAAAGTCCCAGGAATGGAACGTCGTGCTCGGCCGCCTGCCGGATCAGCTCCGACTCGCGGTGGATGAACGGAACCGAGTCGTCGAAGGCCGCGAACTCCGAGCCCAAAGACGCGATCAGATCGTAGTCGCGTGGGTCAGGGATCTTCTCCTGGAGGTCGATGCGCAGGATGTCGACATCGGCGTTGCGCTCATCGAGCCACTGGCTGAGCAGCCCCGGGGGAGTCGGCTCTTCGTGCTGGACGATCAGGGCCTTCAGCTTCGGCGCCGCCATCACGCAGGCTTCGCCTCGAGCCTGGCTTCAAGCTCGTTTGCGACCTGACGCACCGCCGCCGCGAAGCGCGCGACCATCTCGGCGAGCTCCTCGTCGGTGGTGGTGAAAGGCGGGGCGAACAGAGTCTGGTCGCCGGCGAAGCCGTCGCGGGTCGGCATCGTGCTGTAGGTGATCAGCCCGCCCTCGAAGGCGACGTCGTCGATCCTGCCCGCGGTGCGCAGATCTGGCGGCAGGAACGACCTGCCGTCCCGAGGATCCACGTACTCGACGCCGAGCAGGTAGCCGTGACCCCGAACCTCGTGCACCATCGGCACGCCCTTCAGTGCATCGGCGAGCTGATCGCGCAGACGTGGCCCACGCTGACGCACGTGTTCGACCAGGCCTTCCTTCTTGAGGACCTCCATCACCTTGAGGCCGACAGCGCAAGACAGCGGCGCGCCGTCCCACGTGTGTCCGAGCGTGAACTTCCTCGATCCTCGAGCCACCGCGTCGTAGACGTGCTGCCCGCAGAGGACCGCGCCGATCGCCGCGTAGCCCGCGCCCAATCCCTTCGCCGTGGCGATGATGTCAGGGACGATCGGCAGGCTTTCCGCGGCAAACCAGTGCCCGGTCCGGCCGACGCCCGTGACGATCTCGTCGAAGCAGATCAAAAAGCCGTGCCTGTCGCGGCGCTCGGCCAGCCCTTCCCAGAACCTCTTGGGCGGGCTGTATGCGGGAAGAGCCGCGGCGCTGATCGGCTCGCAGAAGTAGGCGGACACCGTGTCGGGACCCGCTGCTTCGAGCACGCGATCGAGCGCGTCGAGCGCGGCCTGGCCGCTGGGATCGAACCGCCAGGTGCTGGGCGGGATGTGAAGATGCGCCGGCATGTACGGCTCGAAGGGACGCTTGAGGCCGGGTCTTCCCGTCAGCGCCAGCGTGCCCATGGTCGGGCCGTGATACGCCTGCGCCGGCGAGATGACCTGCCAGCGCCCGGTGTCGCCGCGATCGACGTGATACCGACGGGCGATCTGCATCGCCATCTCGTTGGCCTCGGCGCCGCCAGTGACGAACCGAACCCGCGTGAAGCCTTTGGGAGCCACACCGGCCAGCTCGCGGGCGAGCTCCTCCTGTGGTGGGTTCGTCAGCCGCTCGTTGTGAACGTACGCGAGCTTTTCGGCCTGCTCCCGCGCTGCGGCGACGATGTCCCGCCTGCCGTGGCCAAGCGTCGCGGCCATCGAACCACCGCTCATCGCGTCCAGGTAGCGCTTGCCGGATGCGTCCTCGACCCATACGCCCTCGCCCCGGACCAGGATCGGGTAGCGCCGGCCGAACTCGAGGGGCAGGACATGCGTCGACTGACTGACGACCACGGCCTCCCTGGCTCCGGCCATTCCCCTACCCCTCCAACACGCTCGTGCGCCCGTGGCGAGACCCGAAGTGGATGGATACTATCATTGCAAAGGACCCCATATTTGCCCATTCGTCGTGTGCCGTGCAGGGAGGGGAGATGGCCACCAGGACCGGGACGCTGAGCGTGATCGAGCCGGCGACGGAGCAAGTGCTCGCCGAGCTTCAAGAGGCGACCGTCGAAGAAGCCGACCAGGCGGTGGCCCGCGCCAAAGCCGCCTACCCC
>DATEHQ010000115.1:0-27429 GCA_035279525.1 Candidatus Dormiibacterota bacterium | reverse complement strand
CGCGGGGCGGGCGGCCCAACCGCCGCCGCCCGAGCGTGCGCAGGAGGGCCGGCCGGCGGGCCAGGGAGAGCAGCATCGCTACTCGCCGGCGGTCCAGATGCTCGCCTCGGAGCTGTCGGTCGACCTGTCCAGGGTGAGCGGCACCGGGATGGGCGGTCGCGTGACCAAGAAGGACGTTCAGGACTTCGCCACCAGGGCGCAGGCCGCCCCGACGCCAACCCCAGCGCCGGCGGCGCGCGCCTCGCGGGGCGAGGGCGACGAGGTGGTCCAGCTCACGCGCGTGCGCCGCCTCATCGCCGAGAACATGACCCGCGCGAAGACCACCATCCCCCACGCCTGGCAGACGCAGGAGGCCGACATGTCGGGGGTGGTCGCGAACCGCAACGCGAGCAAGGCGGCGTTCCAGAAGCAGGAAGGGTTCTCATTGACCTACCTGCCTTACGTGATGGCCGCGGCCCTCTCGGCGCTGCGCGAGCACCCGCACGCGAACTCGACGTTCAACGAGACAGAGCTCATCGTCCACCGCGACATCAACCTCGGCGTGTCCGTCGGGCTCGAGGACACGCTGGTCGTTCCTGTGATCCGGCGGGCCGACGGATTGTCGCTCGCCGGTCTTGCCCGCGCGGTCAACGACGTGGCGACGCGCGCGCGAACGAAGCAGCTCAAGGCGGACGACCTGGCGGGCGGAACGTTCACGGTCAACAACTCCGGCACCTTCGGGACGCTTTTCAGCTACTCGGTGATCAACCCCGGACAGGCCGGCATCCTGACCATGGAGGCGATCGTCGAGCGGCCCGTCGCGCTCAACGGGATGATCGGGATCAAGCCGATGATGTACCTCTGCTTCTCGTTCGACCATCGCGTCCTCGATGGGCTGCAGGCGGCGCGCTTCTTGACCTCGTGCCGAAAGTGGCTCGAAGCGGTGACCGTCGAGACGCCGATCTACTAAACGCTCAGGCCACCCCGTCGGCATCGTTGTCGATGCCGAGGATGCTCAAGAAGAAGCTCGCGAAGATCGTCTGGACGCCGATGGTCAGAAACACCGCCGCGGGGATGACCTCGCGCATGGTGGTCGAGGGGTCGAGCGAGCCGAACCCGGCGGACTGCCAGGAAGCGATGGCGATGAGCAATCCACCGACGCCCACCGCAAACATCAGCGCCCCCAAGAGCAGGCCCGTCTCGAGGCGGACGTAACGAAACATCGCGCTGTAGGTGGCGTTCGGCGGATGAAAACCCTGCTGCATGGCGAAGACCTTCGTGAAGACCGCGAAGACGACCAGCTGGTAACCGATGAGGCAGCCAAAGCCCGCGAGCAGAAGCGTGTGGATGTCGAAGCGCAGCTGCCCGATGTACCTGGGCCCGGTCTCGAGCCAGGCTCCGGCGACCACGCTGGCACCGAACAGGGCCACGCCCGGATAGAGGAAGAGCCACCGGGGGCTGAACAGGAGCATGAACCTGAGGTGCCGCCATCCGTCGCGCCACGTACGGAGATGCGGCGGGCGCGAGCGCCCGTCGGGGCGCAGCGTCACCGGCACCTCGGCGATGCGCATGCCTTTGAGCGCGGCCTTGATCACCATCTCGCTCGCGAACTCCATACCGGTCGCGCGCAGCCGCATCCGGTCGTACGCGTCCTTGCGAAAACCGCGCAGCCCGCAGTGCATGTCGCCGACCGGCGTATGGAAGAAGACGCGGCTCACCAACGTCAACGCCGGATTGCCGACCCAGCGATGCGACCAGGGCATGGCGCCAGATTCGATGCGGCCCGCAAAGCGATTGCCCAGGACGAGGTCGTAGCCCTGGCGCAGGCGCTCGACCAGCGCACCGATGGCGCCGAAGTCGTAGCTGTCGTCGGCGTCGCCCATGATCACCAGCTCGCCACGAGCCGCGTCGATGCCGCCGATCAGGGCGTTGCCGTAGCCCTTCCGCTTGACCTCGACCACCCGCGCGCCGTGCTCACGCGCTATGACCGGCGATCCGTCGGTGCTTCCGTTGTCCGCGACGATGATCTCTGCCGGCAGGCCCGCCTTGGCGATCGCGCGTTGAGCCTTCTGGATGCAGGCGGCCAGGGTCTCCGACTCGTTCAGGCAGGGCATGACGATGGAGACCTCGACGGTGGTTTCCGGCGAGGCGAGCTTGCGGCGCGAGCGCTGGGTGATGGCCATCTGGGCGCGGATCAGCCTAACGCCGCGGCCGGAGATTTCCCCGCGGAAACAAAATGACCCCGACGGATCGCCTCTCGGAAACGAGCACCTGCCTTGCGGCCTGTCCTCGCCCCCTCGAACGTTTCCCTCGGGGCCGTCGCAAAGAGTAAGGGCACCCCATTGGGGGGTGCAAGTCCAAAAGTCAGTTCGCCGCCAACCGCTAACAAGTAGCCGTCCTCGATCGAGCCTGATGACCAGCATCGGCGCAGGCTTCGGCCTGTTGCGGACCAGGCGGGGATCGCCCAGGGAGACCTGGGCCGGCGTGGGCCGGTCAGTACAGGATCGTCCTGCCGCCGTCGATGATGATGTCCTGGCCGGTGATGACGTCGTTTTCGATGAACGCCACTACCTGCCGCGCCACGTCGTCGGGGCCGGCGATCCTTTTCAGGGGCGTGCCCTCCGCAAACCCTTCCTCCTGCGCCTCCGCGGCATCGTCGCCGAACCGATTGCGAAACCATCGCGTCGAGACCAGGCCGGGCGAGACGGAGTTCACGCGTATGTCCGGCGCCAGCGACAGCGCAAGCCCGCGCGTGAGTTGTACCAGGCCGGCCTTGGATACCGCATACGCAATCGACGAACCAGAGGCGCGATGCGCGGCGAGCGACGCGACGTTGACGATCGCGCCCCGGGTCTTTCTCAGCTCAGGCGCCGCCGCGCGGCAGCAGTAGAACGTGCCCATGAGGTTCACGCGCAGGATCTCGTCCCATACCTCGTCGGTCAGCGCATCGAGGTCGGTGAAGGGGATGAAGTGGGTGGTGCCGGCGTTGTTGACGAGGACGTCGAGACGGCCGAACCGATCCACCGTCTGGGCAATCATCGACCTGACCGCCGATTCGTCGGCGATGTCCGCGCGGTGCGCGAGCGCCTCCACACCCAGCGCCCGCAGCTCCCCGGCCGTCGCCTCCGCGTCTTTCTCGGAGCGTGAGTAGTTGACGACGACGGCCTTCGCGCCGGCTCGCGCGAGCCGGATCGAGGTCGCGCGGCCGATCCCCGTCCCGCCGCCGGTGACGATCGCGACGCGCCCGGCCAGGTCCATGCCAGACTAGTCTCCAGCAATGCAGCTCTCGCTGGCCGACGCGCAACGAGCCATCGAGCATGCGCAGGCGAGGGCCACCGAGCTCGGGCTCCACGTGACGGTCGCGGTCGTCGACGCCGGCGGATTGCTCATCGCGCTCGAGCGCATGGATGGCGCGCCGCCCATCTCACCACAGATCGCGGAGGCGAAGGCCGTGGGCGCCGCGATGTTCCTTCGCGACGGCGGTTGGTTTCTCCAGACCTACCAGGACCGCCCAGGATTCTTCAACGCCGCCGACCGCCTGACCCGCGTCCCCCTGCTTCCCGGACCCGGCTCCGCGCTGCTGAAGCGCGGGGACGAGGTGGTCGGCGCGATCGGGATCAGCGGGGCTCGGCCGGAGCAGGACCTCGAGTGCGCTGAGGCGGGCGCGGCCTCACTCTAGGCGCAGCGTTCGGAGCGGCTCGTAGACGGCGCCTGGACGTCCCAGGTGGCTCTGGTAGAGGACGAGGCCGGTCGCGCGCCACGGCGGCAGGCGGGGCGGGTCTGGGAGCGGGGGCAGCGGCGCTCCGTCACGGCCTCGCGCCCGAGCCAGCGTGAGATGCGGTTGAAACGGCCGTGTCTCGGCTTCGAGCCCGGCACCGACGCACGCGGCCTCGACGATCGAGGCGAGGCCCCGGGCCGGCTCCAGGCCTTGCTCCATCCCGATCCACACCACGCGGACGAGGCGGCCGCGCTTGAAAGCGCCCATGTGGCCCAGCTCCACGTCGAACCCATGGAGCTTCTGCTCGCTCAGCGTGGATGCGACACCGGCCACAAGCTCCTCGGTCACGTTGCCCAGGAAGCGCATCGTGAGGTGAAGGTTGGCCTCGCTCACCCAGCGAAACTCAGGTGCCTTCGCGGCGCAGGCGGCCAGGTGGCGGCCGAGCTCGACCCGCTGGGCGTCGGGCACCGGCAGCCCGAAGAAGGCCCGCATTTATGAGCATCCCCGCGCCATCACCCTCGGGTTTTCGACCTCGCGAGGATCAGCGGGCGCGTTTCCTCCAGTTCACCGGAGCCCAGGAGCTCGGAGCGGTGGGCCGCCAGCCGAACTGCGAGCTCACCGAGTCGATGCCCGCCGCGAGGTTCGGGAGCTGGATCATGTTGACCTCGTCCGGCGTGATGGGAGGGTTCTTCATCACCACCTCCATGGCGGTGGCCGCCGGCAGCAGGAGCATGAGCGGCATCTTGAGCTTGGCCTTTTTGATTCCCCGCGCCTGCAGGTACCAATCGAAGACGGTCTCGTAGGTGACCACCTCGGGGCCGCCGAGCTCGATGATCTTGCCCAACAGCTCAGGCTTGGCGATCGCCTCGACCACGCAGCGAGCCGCGTCCTCGCGCAGGATCGGCTGCATCTGAGCCTGGCCGCTGCCGGGGATGATGGCGAAAGGCCCGCGGATCGCGCGATCGAAATCGTTGAGGATTCCGCCCTCTTCGGCAAGCACGAACGAGAAGCGAAGGATGGTGCCGGCCACGCCCGTCTTGGCGAGCTCCTGCTCGCCCATCCACCGCGATGTGAAGTATTTGAAGTGGGGATCGAGCCGTGCCCCGATGGCGCTGACGAGCACCACTGAGCGGGCGCCGACGGCCTTCGCCACCTCGCCCAGGATTCGCGCACCGTCGACGTTCACCGCAAGGTACGACTGCGGATGGTTGCGGCGGACCCCGACCATGCTCACGATGTGCTCGACCCCCTGGGCGGCCTCGATCACCACCTGAGGGTTGAGCGCATCGCCGACGACGACCTGCGCGCCTCGGACCTTGAACGCCGCCGCCTTCATCGGGTCGCGCACGAGCACCCTCAGCTGATGGCCGCTGTCGAGGAACTTGTGCGCCGCCGCCCGACCGACGAAGCCGGTCGAGCCGAGCAGGAGGATTCGAGCCACGGCTGAGATCGTAGTGGCTGAAGTGATTTACTGAGTCCGGTGTTCGGCGCCAACGCGGGTGGTTTCGGGTTGGGGCTCCTGGCCACGCTGATCGGGATCGCGGGCATCGTGGCCGCGCTGCGGACCCGCCGGCGCCGCGCGCACTACGCCGAGACGTACGCCTCCACGGGGGGAATCGCCTACACCGTGGCGCAGATCGGCTGCTCGGGGGTCTTCGTGCTCGTCGGCATCGGCCTGATGACCCTGGCGATCATCTTCCGCAAGTAACGTTCGCGACCGCGAGTCGGGCCCGTTGAAGGGAACCATCCGGGGTTCCCTTTCATACCTCAAATCCGGGTTCCCTTTCATGAACCAACGCTGTCTTGGCGGCCGAATTCACTTCGGCCGCGACTTGGTCTCGAACCCGCCAGGCGTCGCTCGTGGAACGAACTGAATCAGGGCCGAACCTTATACCGGAAGGTAAGCAGGCCGGTCGCGGAGCGACCCGCCGATGAAAGGGAACCATTTGGGTTCCCTTTCATAATTCAAATCACGTTTCTTTCCTTCACCAGCGATCCCTTGGCGAATCGCGTGAAGGCGAACGGGCTGATGTCGATCTCCGCACGCTGATCGAGCAGGAGCTGTGTCAGCAGCAGCGCGGCCGCCGGCGCCTGCATGAACCCATGCCCGCTGAACCCGCAAGCACACCAGAAGCCTTCGAGCTCGGGCACCGGGCCGAGGATCGCCTGGTGGTCGGGCGTGGTCTCGTACAGCCCGGCCCATGCGGTCTTGACGCCTGCACCTGCCAGCGCCGGGGCGCGCAGCGCCGCCTGCTCGAACGTCTTCTCGAGGAAGTCCCAGCTGACGTCGGTGGCGTAGCTCGGCGGCTCCTCGCGGTCGCTCATGCCGATCAGCACGCCGTCGCCCTCCGGATGGAAGTACAGCGAGGTGCGGAAGTCCACCGTCATCGGGTTGGTCCGAGGCACTGCCGGAAACGGTCCGGTGACCGCGATGTGCCGCCGGTACGGCAGGACAGGGATCTCGAGCCCCGCCATGCGTCCGATCGACGACGACCACGCGCCCGCGCAGTTGACCACCATGCGAGTGGCCACATCGCCACCCGAGGTCCGCACGCCCTGGACGCGGCCGGAGGCGACGTCGACGCCGACGACCTCCACGCCCTCCCTCAGCCTCGCCCCCTGGCTCCTCGCGGCCGCGGCGTAGCCCGAGGTCACGTCGGCCGGGCTGGCGATGCCGTCCGTCGGGCAGAACGTGCAGCCCAGCACGTCTTCGACGTTGAGCACCGGCACCATGCGAGATGCCTCGCCCGCATCCACCCACCGCGCCTCGGTCAGCCCGACGCGGTGCCACATCTCCATGTTGTGGCGGAAGTCCTCGACCTGCTGCGGAAGCGTGAGCACGAACAGGTAGCCGATCTGCCGGAAGTCGGCCGGGTGGCCGATCTCCTGGTCGAACTCCTCGAGCATTCGGACCGACATGCGCTGCAGCCGGACGTTCGCCTCCATCGAGAACTGCTGGCGCACGCCGCCGGCGCATTTGCCCGTCGACTGCGAGCCGAGCGTTTCGCGCTCGAGCAGGAGCACGTCCACGTTTCGCTTCGACAGCTGGTAGGCCAGGGCGCAGCCCATGATGCCGCCGCCGGCGATGACTACGTCAGCGCTTTCCATGGGGTCGCACCCTCGACGTCAGAGGCCGGGCCGTGACTGCGCGCTTGCGCCCTCGGCGATGGCGGCGGCGCTCCTCGCCTTCACCATGCCCCACACCTCGAAGATCAACTTGAGCGCCGCGAGCGTCGTGATCTCTTCTCTGTCGGCGGGCGGGGAGACCTCGACCACGTCGAGCCCGACCAGCTCCGCGCCGCGCGTCGCAGTCTTGAGCAGGGTTAGCGCCTGCCGCGTCGACAGGCCGCCGGCGGATGGAATCTCGGTGCCAGGAGCGAAAGCGGGGTCGAGGACGTCGATGTCAAAGGAGACGTGGACCATCCTTCCGGCCAGCCGTTCGGCGATGCGCCCCGACGCGCCGGCCATGTCCTCGGCGAGCTCGACCGTGGACACGAGCAGGATCCCGTTCGCATGAATGAAATCCAGCTCTTCGGGGTCGTAATCGCGCCCGCCCGCGATCACAACGTTGGCGGGGGCGATACCGGCGACCTCGAGCGCGCGCCGGAGCGCGCAGCCACAGGTCCATCGGCCACCTCGCGAGAAGTCACACAGGTCCGGGTGCGCGTCCACCCACAGGACCGAAACCCCCGGGTGGCGGCGGTTCTGGGCGGCGAGGGTCGCGATTGCGGTGCAGTGGTCCCCGCCGAGGACGGTGAGGAAGGCCTCCCGCGGCACGGCCGCCAGGCGTTCGGCCACCGTCACCCAACCCGACTCGATGTCGCGATTGGCGTCCAGGTCGCCGATGTCCTTCACCAAGAGACCGGTCAGCAGGCGACCTTCCTCGGTGACGGGTGGCATGGCGGCCGACAGGTGGCGGATCGACCGCGGCGCCAGCGCCGCGCCCTTCCGGTAGACCGCGGAGTCGTCGTATGGGATGCCGGCCACGACGACGCCGGCGGGCTCACCGCCCGCCAGGCCGCCCCATGGACGCAGTCCGTCCAGGTTCACACCCTTCTCCTTTCCGGCACCTTGAGGATGCTAAGGGACCCGCTGACAAACCAGCCGACGAACACCGCAAAAACGACGGGGAAGCCACCCGGAAGCCCGAGCAGGCGCGGCCCATGGTTGAAAAGGTCGAGCAACGGCCCTCCCAGCGCGACCGCGATGATCCCCGCGCCGGCGGTCGCGATGTTGGAGAAGCCCATGTAGAGGCCGCCCTGGTCGGCCGGGATCACATCCTGGATGAAAGCCCAGTCGACGGAGAAGAAGACTCCCAGGCCGATCCCGATCACGACCCCCGCCAGCGTCGCCTGCGCGGCCAGCTCGGGCAGCTTGAGCGCGCTCGCCAGGGGCGCGACCACGCCCTCCGGCATCCAGCGGTAGTGGCTGAAGACGAGGACCAGGCTGCCCACGGCACCGCAGAGCCCGGACGCGAAGATCAGCGCTCGCCGGCCCGTCCGATCGGACAGGCGCGACGCCGGCCAGCTCACCAGGGCCGCGATGGCGATGGCGAACCCAAGCAGCGTGGACGCGGCCAGCGCGGTGGCCTTCGAGTCGTGGTGGAAGAAGACGTTGTCGAAATAGAAGAACGCGAAGTTCTGGAGACCTCCGAAGCCCATGAAGATGAGGAGGCGCGACACCATCAACCAGACAAAGTCACGCTGACGGAGCGGGATCCGGAACGTCTTGGTCAGCAGCTCTTGCAAGCTTTGGAACTGGCCGTCGACGGGAGCTGCGCGGTCGGGCACGAGCAGCGTGGCGAGCATCGCAGTCACCAGCACGAGGCCGATGGATGCGATGGCGACGACGCGGTTGAAATGGACCAGCAGGAGGCCGGCGCCGATGGTGCCCGCCGCGATACCTGCCAGGTTCGCGACCCCGTAATAGCCCGACGCCTCGCCCCGGCGCTCGGGCGGGACGACATCAGGCAGCAGGCCCTGGTACGGCGCCTGCGCCGTGTTGGAGGCGAGCTGCAGGAGCAGGTAGAAGACGACGATCCACCAGTAATTGCCGGCGAGCGCGATGCCGCTGAGGAACAGCAGGTCGCCGAGGGTGCCGGCCACGATAAACGGGCGCCGCCTTCCCCACCGGGTCACCGTGCGGTCCGAGATGCCGCCCACGATCGGCTGCCAGACGACCGCGACCACGGTGCCGATCGACTTCAGGAAACCCGACGCGAGGCCCTCGTGAGCCTCGCCGACGAGATGCAGGATCAGGTCGGGCAGGATGAGCGCGGTGAGGCTGTTCCAGAGGTACCCGATCGCGATCCAGTAGAGCGAGAGGAGGATGAAGTCGATTTGCCGCAGTCGCCGCCCAGGGGCGGCCACCGACGCGGCGGTCAATCCGGGAGGTAGGGCGGCAGCGACTTCTTTACCGGGCGGTCCTCGCGATAGCCGAGCGCGTACTCGCCTTGAAGGATGGTGTGCACCTCGCGGGTGCCCTCGTAGATGATCGGCGCGCGCGAATTGCGCAGGAACCGCTCGACGGGGTATTCGGCCGAGTAGCCGTAAGCCCCGTGCACCTCGATCGCGTCGTGGGCGGCGTTGAAGGCGGCGTCCGTCGCGTACTGCTTCGCCATCGACACGTCGCGCGTGTGCCGCGCTCCTGTGTTCTTCATCCAGGCGACCTTGAAGTAGAGGAGCCTGCAGATCTCGTAGTCGCGTGACATCCGCGCGATCATCTGCTGCACCAGTTGATAGCGGCCGATCTCCTGGCCGAACGTCTTCCGCTCGCGCGCGTACTTCACGGATGCATCGAGGCATGCACGCACGGTTCCGGTAGCACCGGCTGCGACCGTGTAGCGCCCATTGTCCAGGCAGGACATCGCAATCTTGAAACCGTCGCCTTCGTCGCCGATGCGGCTCGCCTCCGGCACCTCGACGTCGCTCATGAAGATCGACCCGACGTCGCCGGCGCGGATGCCAAGGCGGTCCGCGATGGGCTCGGTTCGGAGCGACTTGCCGCATTCCGCGCGGTCGAGCATGAACGCGGACACACCCTTCGAGCCGGCTTTCGGGTCGGTTTTGGCAAAGACGAGCAGGAAGTCGGCGGTGTCGGCGTCCGAGACCCAGACCTTCTGTCCGTTCAGCACGTACCCGGCACCCGAACGGCGCGCGCTCGACTGCATGGACGCCACGTCCGATCCGGCGTTTGGCTCTGTCAGGCCGTAGCAGGCAAGCTTTTTTCCGGACGCCATCGGGACGAGCCACCTCTGCTTCTGCTCCTCCGTGGCCCAGGTGTAGAGACCCATCCCCACGAGACCGACATGGACCGAGAGGACGGTGCGGTACACCGTGTCTACGTACTCCAGCTCCTCACACACGAGACCGAGCGAGAGGTAGTCCAGCCCGTAGCCGCCATAACGCTGTGGAAAACAGACGCCGGGCAGGCCGAGTGACGCCAGCTTGGCGAATATCTCGGGGTCGTGGCGGCCGGCGCGGTCATTGGCCTGGATGCGGGGAGCAAACTCGCGGGCGCAGAAGTCGCGGACGGAGGAGACGAGCTGTTCCTGGTCAGGGGTCAGCGCCAGATCGAGCATCTCGAGCTGAAGGCTATTACTTCTTCGGGGTGGGCGACGGGCTCACTTTCGGAGTTGCGGAGGGCGATGGGCTTGGGCTCGGGAGCGGTTTTAGATCGCTGGGTCCAACGTGGCCGATCAGGGGCAGGTGATGGCCGATGCCGAGGATGAAAGGCACGATGCGCGACGAATGCAGCTGTGGCTGCAGGAAGTCGGTGTAGATCTGCTGCAGCTGATGGATGCCGCTCACCGAGTCGAGGTGGGCCTGGTTGTTCTTGGCCGCGGCCGCCTTGAGCGAGGCGAGGTCTGATTTCGAGACGAGAGCGGAGGTGATCGGGTTGGAGAGGATCTCGTTCTCGAGCTGGGTGACCTGGGTCAGGGTCAGGTTGGCCGTCTTGATCGCCGGCTCGAATGCGTTGTCGAGGGTGACGAGGGCCGAGATGGCGAGGTAGATGACGATCAGCGTGACCACCCCGTGGACGAAGACGCCAAGCAGGCCGTCGACGCCCTTGATGGACTCCATGCGGTGGAACGCACCGCCGATCGCGCCGCCGATCGCGCCAAGGACGATCGCGATGATCAGGGCGGCCGCCACGCTCAGAACGGCGTTCAGATGCAGCAGCTTCTGCATCTCGTTGGTGTACTGATCGTGGAAGCGGAAGACGGCGAGCAGGGTGCCGAAGAAGAAGATCTCGGCCATCAGCGGCTGGATGACGCCGCGCTGGTAACCGATGATCAAAGCCACGATCAGCACCAGGACGATCGCGATGTCGATGACCACGGCTGGGCATTCTAGTTGACGGGTCTCGTTATTCCTCCCCCGATGGTCCGGGCGGTCAGAACGCCCATCTTCCGTTAGACTCGGGGCACTCTTGGCCCGAACGATCGCCGTCGCGATGCAAAAGGGGGGTGTTGGCAAGACCACCACCGCCGTGAACCTCGGCGCCGCACTCGCCGAGCTTGGCCAGAGGGTGCTCCTGATCGACCTCGACGCCCAGGGCCACCTGACGCTCTACATGAAGCCGGCTGGCGAGCTCGAGAAGACCATCTATCACCTGCTCGTCGACCCCGACACGACCGTGACCGACGTGGTGCAGGAGGCGCCCCAGATGGGGGTCCACTACATCCCCGCCGACATCGAGCTGGCCGGTGCGGAGAACCAGCTCATCAACGAGATCGGTCGCGAGAGCATCCTGCGCGACAAGCTCGAGCCCGCCCAGAAACGCTACGACTTCATCATCATCGACTGCCCGCCATCGCTCGACCTGATCGTGATCAACGCGCTCGTCGCAGCCGACGAGGTGCTGGTGCCGCTGCAGGCGGAGTTCCTGGCGCTGCGCGGAATGCAGGAGCTGCTCGTCACGATGGAGCGGGTCAAGCGGCGCCTCAACCCACGGCTCGAGTTGATCGGCATCCTCCCCACGCTCTACAAACAGCGCGCTCTCCACTCGCAAGAGGTGCTCGCCGCGGTCAGGGAGAAGTACGGCGAGAAGGTCTATGACTTCTGGATCACCGACTCGATCCGTTTCGCGGAAACCCCGCTCGCCGGGCAGTCGATCCTGCAGTACGCGCGCGAGTCGGATGGCGCGAGGTCGTATCGTGCTTTGGCAGCCAGGGTATTGGAGAATCACAAGCAGGACTGATGACCACATTCAAGCGTGTATCGCTCGCCGGATCTGAGGAGCTGTTTCGCCCCACGCGTCCACAGGTCGTGTCCGACACGGACGACGTGATCCGGGACGCGGTCGATCGCAAGTCGGCGGCGGAGGTCAAGGCGATCGTCTATCGGACGCTGAACTTCACTCCCGAGGAGATCGACCTGCTGGTCGAGGCGATCCAGACCGCGAAGTACCCGGACCGCGTGCGCGCCAAGCCCGCGCTGGACAAGTTCGACGCGTTCGACGCGCTGCGCGTGAAGGTGCAGGGCCCGGCCGAAGAGTAGGGGGTTGCCCCGCGTCGGTCCTGCCGGCAGAGCCGGATAGGCCGGACGATCCGAGGCTAGGGCGCCCCCCGAGCCGGACAGGCCGGACTATCCGAGCGGTAAGGCGCCCCCGAAGGCGGACAGGCCGGACTATCCGAGGGGTAAGGCGCCCCCCGAGCCGGACAGGCCGGACTATCCGAGCGGTTCGGTTCTGCCGGCGGCTGCCGCTACCGGACCGGGGCGCCTCGGAAGATCGGGTTCTGCGCCAGCTCGCGCTCGAGGCTGGTCGCCGGCCCGTGGCCCGGGTACAGCGCCGTCGTGGGAGGCAGCCGCAGCAGCTTGGTCCCGATGCTCATCATCTGGCGGCGCAGATCGGTCTCGGGCGTCTGCTTGCCGATCCCTCCAGCGAGGATGGTGTCACCCACGAAAGCGTGGTTGGCGATCACGTAGCACACGCTGCCCGGAGTGTGGCCGGGCGTGTGCAGGACCGAGATCTTGAACTCACCCAGGTCGAGCTCGTCGCCGTCGATCAGATATCTGTCCGCGGAGCGCAGGAACTGCTTGGCGTCGGCCGAATGCAGGCCTGTCTCTCCGCCAGTCAGCGCTTTGAGGTCGTCCTTGCCCGCGACGTGGCCCGGGTGGCAGTGGGTCGCGAGGATGTATTTGACCGTCAGCCCCCTGGCTTGCTCCGCGACCTTCTCGGGCGGCAGGCCCGGGTCGATGACCACCGCCTCCTTCGTGCTCGCGTCCGAGACGACGTAGCAGTTGACCTCGCGCTCGAGCTTGACCTTGATGATGGCGAGCTTGGCCATTGGTCAGTATGTACCGCAATGGAGCATGCGGCCGCAGTCGGGATGGCGATCCTCCTGTCGCTCGTCTGCCTTTTCTGGATCTACGGCTACGTCCGCCGGCGGACCAAGAAGCGCTACTGACCCGACGAGACCAGGCTGAGCGAGATCTTCGACACCCCCGAGCTGCCGTCGGCGCCGATCGTGCCGACGACCTTCGAGTTCGACTTGCGCGAGAAGACGGCGTTGAAGCTGCTCGCCGTCGTGCCGCTGAAGCTGATCGTCCAGTCGCCCTGGTTGAGCTTCGTCGCGTAGAAGGTGTGGACCTTGTCGACGCTGTCCAGCGTCTCCCACTCCATCCCGAACGTCGTCTGCCCGCCGCCGCTGAAGGCGGCTCCCGCGGTCAGTCGAGCGCCTGGATAGACGGGCACGTCGCCAGGGAACCCGGCGGGCGTCGCGGCGGGCGCAGCGAGCTTGTCGTGCGGGTTGGTCGAGACGACGGCTGACGCCGACGGCGAGGCTGCGGCCTGTCCGCCGCCTGACGAGCCGCACGCCACGCCCGCGCCGAGCAAGAGGATCAGCAGGCACAGTGACAACCGCGCGCTCATCGCACGTCGCCGAGCCGGACGAGATCGGCAGGCTCCGCGCGCCGCGCGGGGCGGACCCAACGGCCGTGAACGCGCGCGCGTCTGCTGACGCTTTCGCCGCGCAGGAACACCTCCTTGATCGCGAAGCCGAACTCCTTGCCTTCCAGGGCCCCGTGGCGCTGCTTCGACTTCATGTCCGCCGGCCGGACCGTCGTCTTGCGCCCCGGGTCGACGATCACGATGTCGGCGTCGTAGCCGGCCGAGATCGCACCTTTGCTGTCCTGCAGGCCGGCGAGCTCCGCCGGCCGCTCGCTCACCCAGCGCACGGCCTGCCACACGTCGCCCAGACCACTGGCGATCTCGAGACAGCTCAGGTACAGAGTCTGGACTCCAGGAGTCCCGGACAGCGCATCCTCGACTTGCCTCGCCTTCTCTTCGTCGGTGTGAGGCGCGTGGTCCGTTCCCACGATGGAGATGGCGCCGCGCCTCAACCCGTCGATCAGCGAGTCGCGGTCAGCCGGTGTCCGGACCGGCGGCAGCATCTTCATGTGTGCGCCCACCCGGTCGAAATCCTGGTCGGTGAGGAGCAGGAATTGCGGACAGGTTTCCGCCGTGAGGTTCGTTCCGGCGCGCAGCGCGTCCTCCACCGCCTGCAGTCCCATCGCGCTCGACAGGTGCGCGACGTGCAGGTGCAGGCCCGACTCCCGCGCCACGACGGCCGCCGCCGAGATCGCCACGGCCTCCGCCTCCGGCGGCCGCGACTCGAGCAGGTCCTGGTAGTTGAGAATCGGGCGCTGGAACGCGCGCAGTACGCCGGGATCTTCGGCGTGGATGGCGACCGGGAGGCCGATCCTCGCCAGGGCGGGCGCGAGGCGAACCAGGGTCCCGTAGTCCGGCGGCGCCTCGAGGTCGGGATCGTTGTGCGCCGGCGATTGCAGGACCTGCTTGCGGCTGACGCTGAACGCGTAGCCGAGGTATGCCTTGAAGCCCACGGCGCCCCCGTCGGCAAGGCTCTCGAGCTGCTCCTCGCTCGAGGTCGAGCGGATGATGCCCCACAGACCGAAGTCGACCCTGGCCTTGCCGCGGGCTAAGGCGGCCTTCGCCTCGAGCACCCCGGCGCCGTCGACGGCGGGAACCGTGTTCGGCATGTCGAGCACGGTGGTGACGCCGCCCGCGGCGGCCGCCGCGGTGAGCGTGCCGAAGTCCTCCTTCTCGGGGAAACCCGGGTCGCGGCTGTGGACGTGGACGTCGACGGCGCCCGGCAGGACGAACATGCCGGCGGCATCGACGACCTTCGCGCCGGCCGCCGCCTCGATGTTCGAGTCGACGCGGGCGATGACGCCGTCGGTCACCAGCACGTCGGCTTCGCGCGGCCCGTCAGGCGTGCAGACCGTGCCGCCCTTGATGACCAGCTCAGTCAAGGTCGAGGTCCTGAATGCGAAACAGCGGCGAATATGGAATGCCGGCGTCTCTGATGCTCTGCTCTCCCCCTTCACCGCGGTCCAGCACGACCACGAGATGAATCACGTCCAGGCCCGCATCGCGCAGGACCCGCGCCGAGCGCAGTGAGTCCCCACCCGTGGTGACGACGTCCTCGATCACGGTGGTGCGCTCGCCCGCTTCGTATCGACCTTCGAGCTGTTTGGCGGTGCCGTAGCCCTTCGGCTCCTTGCGCACGAGGATCAGCGGCAGCCCGGTCTCCATCGAGACCGCGCCGCCGAGGAGCACCGCGCCCAGCTCCGGCGCGGCCAATCTCTGAGTCTGTTTCGGCACGAGGTCCGCGAGGTGGCGGCCGATCCGCTTCAACAGCATCGGGTCGGTCTCGAAAAGGAACTTGTCGAAGTAGCGGTTCGAGCGTTTGCCCGAACGCAGGACGAAATCCCCTTTGAGGTATGAGGCCTTGACGAGATCGCGTCCGAGGTCCTCGAGCCCGGTTGCCTCGGCCTTCACCCGACCTAATCTAGCTGATGGATGTCATCTCCTCTGACGGTCGGCCTGCTCCGCGTGGTGCTGCACATTCCTGACAGCAGGTCGCTCAAGTCCAAGCGCCAGGTGGTCAGCGGATTGCTGAGAAGGCTGCGTCAGGAGTACAAGGTCGCGGCCGCCGAGGTGGGCGAGCTCGACCGCTGGCAGCTCGCCGAGCTTGCCGTGACGACGGTGAGCGGCGAGGGCAGGCACGCCGACGAGGTGCTGGCCACGGTTCTCTCCTACATCGAGTCGCACAGCGACGGAGCCAGGATCACCAACGTCTCGACGGAGCTGCTGCGACTGTGAAGATCATCGAGTCCCTGGTCGAGGAATTCCAGGCTTCACTGCCGTTTTCGCTGGACCCGTTTCAGCGCGAGGCGATCGACAAGCTCGACCGCGGCGTCGGGGGCGTGCTGGTCAGCGCGCCGACGTCGAGCGGCAAGACGATGGTGGCCGAGTACGCGATCTTCCGCGCCCTTCGCGAAGGCGCGAAGGTGCTCTACACGACGCCCCTCAAGGCGCTCAGCAACCAGAAGTACCACGACTTCGTGCGCGAGTACGGCGAGTCGACGGTGGGGCTGGTGACGGGCGAGAACACGATCCAGGACGAGGCGCCTGTGGTCGTCATGACGACCGAGATCCTGCGGAACCTGATCTACGAGGATCCGGCGCGCCTCGACGCCGTGCGCTACGTGGTGCTCGACGAGGTCCACTACATCGACGACTTTCCGCGCGGCTCGGTGTGGGAGGAGATCGTCATCCAGGCGCCGCGCGACATCAAGCTCATCGGGCTGTCGGCCACCATCGGCAACTACCAGGAGGTCGCCGACTGGATGGCCGAGAACCGCGGCGGCATGGAGACCGTCTTCCACGACGTCCGCCCGGTCGAGCTGAAGATGTGGCTCTCCATCAACAACCGCTTCCTGCCTCTCTTCAACAGGGAAGGCGGGATCGACCAGCGGACGTGGACCAGGGCCGCGCAGGAGGAGGAAGCGTCGTACCGCATCGGCGGCTACCGCGGCCTGCCCTCCAACGACCTCCTGCACGTGATCACCGAGCTGCGCGGCAACGAGATGCTCCCGGCGATCTACTTCATCTTCTCCAGGCGCGGCTGCCGCGAGGCTCTGCAGAGGTGCTCGTACCACGAGCTCGACCTGACCACCGCAGCCGAGAAGGAAGCGATCGACCGCGTCGCGGCCGAGCGGCTGAACAGCCTCAAGGACAAAGACGAGGAGGCCCTCTTCCGCCGCATGGTCGACGCGCGGCTGCTGCGCCGCGGCATGGCGGAGCACCATGCGGGGCTCCTTCCGTACCACAAGGAGATGGTCGAGCAGCTCTTCCAGCAGGGCCTGATCAAGGTCGTTTTCGCCACCGAGACGCTTTCACTCGGCATCAACATGCCGGCTCGCGGCGTGGCTGTCTCGTCATTCACGAAGTTCGACGGCGTCAACTTCTCGCACCTCACCACCGGCGAGCTCACGCAGCTGATGGGCCGCGCGGGGAGGCGCGGCATCGACGTGATCGGACACGGCGTGATCCTCAAGGAGTCGGACGTCGAGGTCGGGACGATCTACGAGGTCGCCATGGGCCCCACGCTCGTCGTCGAGTCGAAGTTCCTGCCCAGCTACAACATGGCGCTCAACCTCCTCCGGGTCTACACGCCGGAGGAGGCCGAAGGCCTGATGCAGCGGTCCTTCGGCCAGTTCCAGAAGCGCGTCGCCGCGGAGCAGGCCGACGAGCGACTGGCCAACGTGCGACAGCAGCTCGAGGACATCAGGAGGGTGTGGGACGACCCGGAGGTGTCGATCGAGGACGTCGCGCAGTATTTCAAGCTCGAGGACCGCCGCCGGGCTATCCGCATCGAGCTGAGACGGCTGCGCCGTGAAGGCGGCGGTCAGCGGCGTGGGCGGCGCGACCGCCGCACGAGGGCCATGACCTCGCACTCCCGGCTGATCCAGCGGCTCGAGGTCGAGGCTAAGGGATTGACGGAGCGCCAGCGCAAGCTCAAGGTGGTCCGCTCGCCGCGATTCGGCGAGCTGCTGCAGAAGTACAGCGAGATCCGCTCTCTTCAGAAGGAGCTCGACAGCAGCCAGCGTGAGGTCAAGGGCCAGATGGACGAGTACCCGCGCAAGCTGCGCCGGCTCACGAGGATCCTGACCGAGACGGGATTCCTCCTGCGCAACAAGCCGACAGACAAAGGCCTCTTCGCGGCGAGGATCTACGGCGAGAACACCATCCTCGTCGCGGAGGCAACCTCGCTCGGCTGGTTCGAGGGCCTCACTCCCGAGGAGCTCTGCGCGGTGATGGTGATGCTCGCCGCCGAGGATCGGGAGCGGGGACGCGACCGCGGCCAGTCTCGAGGCTACCGGCGCTACCCGACTCCCGCCATCTCGCAGACGGCGCGTCTCATCCGCTCCCTCTACTTTCGGTTCGCCGACCTCGAGTCAGACCTCGACGAGCCCAACCTGCGACAGCCGTCGCACGACTACATCGATTTCGCGTATCGATGGGCGTCGGGCGAGGCGCTCGACCAGATCCCGCTCCCCGCCAACGTGGACATCGGCGATGCGATCAAGGCGATGAAGGCGCTGTACTCGCTGCTGCGACAGCTCGAGTTCGCGGTGCGCCAGTCGAAGTCGCCGCTGCTCGACACGGTCTCGCGCGCCGTCGTCCTCATGGAGCGGGACGTGATCAAACGCACATACTGAGGTTTATGAGGGACAACCTACGGTTTTCCCTCATCGCGGCGCTACGCGCCGCTGCTCTTTTTCCCTGTTGAGCGGCGCCGGGCACTCGGCGCAAGTTGCGTGGCGGCCAGGCATACAAGTTGCGGCCGGAGTGAATCCGGCCGCGCGCACTACGAAGGTTAGACTGGGCTACGTGGCCAGGAAGCGCCGGGTGCTGGTCACCGGGGTCGCGCGGTGGTGGGGCGCGCTCACGGTGCAGCGCCTGCAGGAGGACCCTGACGTCGCCGAGGTCATCGGCATCGACGCGCGCGAACCCCGCTACGACCTCGGCCGAGCGGACTACCTGAAGCTCGACATCCGCCACTCGCTCATCGGCAAGCTCGTTCGCGCGGTCGGCATCGACACCGTGGTTCACACGCTGACCCGCATCGACTCGTTCGACATGGACCCGGCCCGCGCACACGAGATGAACGTGATCGGCACCCTCAACCTGCTCGCGGGCTGCGCCGGCGAAGGAAGCCCGGTGCGCAGGTTCGTCGTCAAATCCTCGGGCCACGTCTACGGCTCGCGTTTCGATCTGCCTGTCGGGCTCCGCGAGGATCACCGGCTCGACAGCAACTCGCACCATCAATTCGTGCGGGACATCGTGGAGGTCGAGTCCTATGTGAGCGACTTCGCGGTGCGCAACCCGAACATCTCGATCCTCGTCCTTCGCTTCGCGAACAGCCTCAACCCGCAGGAGCCCCAACCGCTGGCGCGCTACCTCGACCTCGAAGTCGTGCCCACCGTCGCCGGCTACGATCCGCCGCTGCAGCTCGTGCACCGCGACGACTGCATCGAGGCGATCGCGATTGCGACGAGGCGTGGCGCCCCTGGCGCGTACAACATCGCGGCACCGGGGGTCGAATCGCTTTCAAAGCTGCTCGACGCGGCGGGCAAGGTGCACGCGCCGCTCCTGCCGCCGTTCGGTCTCGAGCTCACAGCCTTCGCCATCCGCAAGGCGGGCATCGCGACTCTGTCACCGCAGCTGCTCGACCTCCTGCGCTGGGGCCGGTCGCTGTCGACGGCCAAGGCCGCTCGCGAGCTCGGCTTCAGGGCTTCGCGCGACACGCGCAGCGCCTTCCTGGACTTCATCCAGGATCGGCGCGTGCTCCGCTACGAACCCGACAGGCACCGCTACCAGTACGAGAAGGAGCTCGAAGACTTCATCCACAGCCGGCAGCCGGCCTCCGAGAACGGGGAGGGCGAATCCAACGGCTCACCGACCGGCTCGCTCGAGCCCGCTAAACCTCGCCGCCGCCCCCGTCAACGACCAGCACCTCGCCGTTGACGTAGCTCGCCGCGTCCGAGGCGAGGAACACCACGGCGCCGGCGACCTCCTCAGGCAGTCCGATGCGGCCCATGGGGTTGGACGCCAGGACCCGGTCGAGGATCGCGTCGTTCGCCCACAGCGCCTCTGCGAAGCGTGTCTTGATCAGGCCAGGCGCGACGGCGTTGACGCGGACCTTGCCTCCTATCTCGCGGGCGAGCTGGCGCGTGAGCATGATCACGCCGGCCTTGGTGATGTTGTACACGCCCAGCCCGATGCCGGGACGCAGGCCGCCGATGCTCGCCACGTTGACCACCGACCCGCCGTGCGCCTCCATCGAAGCTTCGTACACGAGCTTCGTCAGCAGGAACACTCCGCGCAGGTTCACCTCGAAGGTCTTGTCCCACGCCGCCAGCTCGGCGCCCAGGACCGGTCCCATGTAGGGGTTGGTCGCCGCGTTGTTGACCAGGATGTCGATCCGCGAGAAGCGCTCCATCACGGCGCCGACCAATCGCGCGAGGTCCTCCGGCCGGCCGGTGTGGGCGGCGACCGCGGTGGCCCGCTCGGGGAACTGGGAGTTGATCCGCTCGGCCTGCTCGTCGAGGTCGGCCTGCTTCCGGCTCGAGATGACAACCTGAGCCCCCTGCTCGGCGAGCGCCGTCGCGATCGCACCGCCGATGCCGCGGCTGCCGCCGGTGACTAGCGCCACCCTCCCGGTCAGGTCGAACCGGGAGGCCGCTGGCACGACTGATACGATAACCGCCGCTTAATTCAATGACCGGTTCGGAGGGGTAGGGGCCAGGTGGCGATTGGCGGAAAGGCGGCCGAGGACATCCTCGAGCGCATCTTTCAACCGACGACCAAGCCGAGCGCTCGGGACCAGGCGGAGGAGACCCTCCGACATCCCAAGAGGCTTGTCTACGTCGCCATGTCGAACAAGGTCTTCTACTGGCGCGCGCACATCCAGAAGTTCGTCCTCGACTCCGGGCTGGTGCCCGTCTCGCCATTCATGCTCTTCGACTACTACCTGATGCACACCGTGGACAAGGACGCGGTCCGCGAGGCGATGAACAACCTGCTCGCGCGCTGCGACGAGGTGTGGGTCTTCGGACGCATGTCGCTCGGCGTGAAGGTCCAGGTCGGCATCGCCAAGCGGATGAACAAGCCCGTCCGCTACTTCGACATCAGCGACCTGCCGGTGGCGGTGATGCCGATCAGCGAAGACACTGCGGAAGAAGAGCTCAGGGACTGACCCGCCGGTACCAGGCCTCCGGGTTGCCCAGCTCGCCCAGCGTCGGCATCGTCGCTGCGCTTTCCCACACCCGATTGAGCGCCGGCATGCCGTGCGCATCGAAGACGGCGCGGCAGAACGCCTCACCGCGCCTGTACTGCTGCAGCTTCAGCTCCAGGCCGGTCAGCCTCCAGATGACGACCTCGAGCGGGCTCTTGCCGGCACTGCGGTCGCGGTAGGCGCGCTCCAGCTCTTCGAAACCGGGCAGCAGCTTGCCGCCGAGCTCGTTCATGACGAGGTTGCTGTAGCCCTCGACGACCGACATCGTTCCCTGGACCTGGCGCATGACCCGCCACTGCGCCGGCAGCACCCCCGCGAAAGCGGCGAAGCGCGCCACCGGCGCGCCCTTCTTCGTGACCGACTCGAGCAGGAGCCTCATCGACTCCTCCATGTAGGGCCGCAGCCACGGATGGGCAGCGAACTGCCAGGCGTGGGTCATCTCGTGGAGGATCAGCCAGCGACGCAGGTCTTCGTCCGGCAGGTTGGCGCGCCGCTGCCACTCGGCGACGTTCGTCTCGACCAGGTACAGGCCTTCGCCACCGACCGGCTCCGCCGCCATCAGTTGCGGGTCGTACTGCCCGAGCACCCGGGTGCCCAGGAACGCAAGCATGAAGGCGACCCACCGGTCGACGCCGGCGCGCCCCACCTCGACGATGAGCGAGTTGGGCACCCGCCCAGCCTCGAGGACCGGGTCGACGATGCGGCGGAAGATGCCGAGGTTCAGGTCGAGCCAACCCTGCCGGTCGAGCGCCTCGAAGCGAGGAAAGGTGGCACCCCTGGGCAGCGGTCCGACGAACTCTAGCAGCGGCTTCTCCAGCTTCGCGGCGAGCGAGCGGTAGCCCCTGGCGGCCGCCTCGAGCGATGCCGCGGGCACGTCGGGCTCGGCGAGCCTGCTTCGCGCCGAACGCCTGACCTCGTCCCAGTCGACGAGAACGGCCGTCCCACCACGGGGCCGGACGGCTTCGACGACCGCGGCGGTGGCGAGACCGAGCAGCGCACCGTAGATCGCCGTGCGCCCGGCGGACCGTCGCATGCCCACCAGGCTACGAGAAACCCTGACCGCTCCCCCTCGATCCCTCCCCCGCATCTCGCGGGGGAGGGGTACAGCTACCTCCTAGTAGATGTACGGCCAGGAGCGGTTCCGCTTGAAGACCACCTTGCAGCCTTCGCAGCGAAACACGATCTGGAGATGGCGCCGGCCGATGGCGGCGGCGTCGCGGCCGCACACCGGGCACGATGCGGTCTCATCCTGATACGGGGCGGGAAGCGGGTCGACCTTGATCTCGAGACGGCGGCGTTTCTTTGACATTTACCTCTCTATGCCTTCCTTGCTGGGGTTTCTCAGACGTCGAGCATGGACACGTCCAGGTTCTTCAACTCCTCTGGTGGGTCGACTCCTGCGCTTTGCAACCGCTTCAGGAGGGCGAGGATGTAGCGGACCCCCGCGAGATTGACGTGGTGCTCGCGGGTCAGGGTCTGAATCGCCTGCAGCTTCAGGACATCCCTTCGCGAATAGCGCCGCCGGTTCGTCACCGTGCGCTTGGGATGGATCATGCTCAGGTGCTCGTACATCATCAAAGTGCGCGGGTGCACCTCGAGGATCTCGGAGGCCACGCTGAGCGTGAAGATGGGTTTGTCCAGATCCAGGCCGGGATCGTGAGTGGCGACGATCGTTGGCGCGACGGAGTCGCGCGGTTTGAGCTTCATGTACTTTGCGGGCGGGGCGGTTATATCGTTTGAGCGATTGCGGGCCTAACTTTGGGTGACAGAAGCGGTTGCAGGTTGGGTGCAATTGTGGGGGCCGTTAACCGGCGAGGCAATGTATTTTTGTTAAGGAATAGCGGCGACTCCTCAGCCCACAGGCTGGGAATCACCGCCTGGCGATAATTGGCCGCGTGGCCGAACTCCTCAGCCTGCTTCTCGTCAGCGTCTCGGTCGGGCTGAGCAACTTCGCCGGCGCGATCGGGATCGGCCTCAGCGGGATCAACGCCCGCACGCGCCTCCGAGTTGGCTTCGCTTTCGGCGCCTTCGAGGCCCTCATGCCGGTCATCGGCCTGCTGATCGGCTCCGCGGTCGCCGGGCGCATCGGCAACGGCGTCGGTGGAGTCATCGCGGGAGTCATCCTGGTCCTGACGGGCGCGTACACGATCATCGAGGGCCGTCGCGTCGACAAGGAGGCGGCGCCCAAGCGGGGCATGCGCCTCCACCAGCTCCTCTTCACCGCCTTCGCCCTGAGCATCGACAACCTCGCGGTCGGGTTCGCGCTCGCCGTGTATCACATCCAGATCCTGCTGGCCGCCCTGACCATGGGGGTGGTCAGCGTCGGCATGTCGCTGATCGGCCTGGAGGTCGGCCACCGCGCCGGCAAGCACGTCGAGGCGTTCAGCGAGGAGATCGGCGGAGGCGTTCTGATCCTGGTCGGCCTGGCGATCGCCACGGGCCTGTTCCACTAGCCAGCTCGGCGCTCCGCCCACTCCGGAGAGGCCGGACTATCCGGGTTGCAGGCCCCGCCGGTGGCCGGACAGGCCGGACTATCCGGGTTGCGGGCCCCGCCACCGGCCGGAGAGGCCGGACTATCCGGGCTGCAGGCCCTCCGGTGGCCCGAGAGGCCGGAGTATCCGAGAAAGTCGTGGCCCAGATGGCCCGATTGGCCGGACGATCCGTGGCGACGCATGTGAATACGATTACGACGAGATGAAGCCACCAGAGCTGGAGCAGGTTCTCGTCCATGTCGAAGGACGCGTCGCCACGGTGACGCTCAACCGCCCCGACCAGCGCAACCCGCTCTCGGCCGTCATGCTGCGCGACCTCGCGACCGCGTTTCGGTGGTGCCGGGACGACGAGGAGGTGCGCGTCGTCGTGCTGACTGGGGCCGGCCGGGTCTTCTGCGCAGGCGCGGACCTGACGAGCTTCGACGGCGACAGGAGCGGGCTCGAAAAGTTTCGGAGCCGCGACCTCTTCGTCGAGCTCTTCATCCTGATGTCCGAGCTGGGCAAGCCGATCGTCGGACGGATCAACGGCCACGCACTGGCCGGAGGAATCGGGTTGGCGTGCTCCTGCGACATCCTGATCGCCGTCGACAGCGCGGCGTTCGGCACTCCGGAGATCAACGTGGGGATCTGGCCGATGATGATCCAGGCCATCCTCTCGCGCTCCATCCCCCAGAAGGTGCTGCTCGAGATGGAGATGCTGGGCGACCGCTGGACGGCGGCGCAGCTGCAGTCACTCGGCGTCGTCAACCGCGTCGTGGCGGCAGACCAGCTCGATTCGGCGGTGAGCGACATCGCCGAGCGGCTGGCCCGGAAGTCGCCGGTCGCGATGCGGCTCGGCCGCGACTCGTTCTACCGCCAGCAGGACATGGACTTTCGTGCCGCGATGCACTACCTGCACGGCCAGTTCCTGGTCGTCTCGCAGACCGATGATTCCCGCGAGGGGATCAAGGCGTTCTTCGAAAAGCGCGAGCCGGACTTCCAGGGACGGTGAGTCGTTGACCGGTTCGCGGCATCGCGAGCTCCGCGACAAGGCGCTCAAGGGCGGCACGCGCTACCTGCCGAAGCTGCGCGAGCAGCGCAAGCTGACCGCGCGCGAACGGCTGGACCTGCTCCTGGACAAAGACTCCTTCGTGGAGGACGGGCTCTTCGCCAATGTGCTCGCGGACGAGCTTCCCGCCGACGGCGTCGTCACCGGGCTCGGCACAATCGAGGGCAGGCAGGTCGCGGTGATGGCCAACGACCCCACGGTGAAGGCGGGCAGTTGGGGCGCGCGCACCGTGGAGAAGATCGTGCGCATCCAGGAGACGGCGGCCCGTGTCCGCGTGCCCCTCTTCTACCTCGTCGACTCCGCCGGCGCGCGCATCACGGACCAGATCGACATGTTTCCAGGGCGCCGTCACGCGGGCCGCATCTTCTTCAACGAGGTCCAGCTCTCCGGGGTCGTGCCACAGATCTGCATGCTGTTCGGCCCCTCCGCCGCGGGCGGGGCCTACATCCCCGCCTTCTGCGACGTCGTGATCATGGTCGAGGGGAACGCGTCGATGTATCTCGGCTCACCGCGAATGGTCGAGGTCGTCGTCGGCGAGAAGGTGAGCCTCGAGGAGCTTGGCGGTGCGCGCATGCACGCCACCGAGAGCGGGCTGGGCGACGCGCTGGTCGACGATGACCGGGAGGCGATCGAGTTCGCCCGCACCTACTTCCGCTTCATGCCGCAGCGCACGGGCGAGAAGCCCTCAAGCTGCGAACCGAGGGCGGCGCGCGCGGCCTCGAAGCCGTGGGGCGAGCTGATCCCGCGCGAGCCCAACCGCGGTTATGACATGCGCAAGGTGGTCGACGCCATCGTCGACGAGGAGAGCTGGCTCGAGATCAAAAAGCTCTTCGCGAAGGAGCTGCTCGTCGGTTTCGCGCGGCTCGACGGGATGCCCGTCGGAATCGTCGCCAACCAGCCGATGCAGAAGGGCGGCGTGCTGTTCAACGACTCGGCGGACAAGGCCGCCCGCTTCATCTGGCTGTGCGACGCGTTCGAGATCCCGCTCCTGTTCCTGGCCGATGTGCCGGGCTTCATGATCGGCACCGACGTCGAGAAGCGAGGCATCATCCGCCATGGCGCGAAGATGATCAGCGCCGTCTCGGAGGCGACGGTGCCGAAGATATCGGTCATCGTGCGCAAGGCCTACGGAGCCGGTCTGTACGCGATGGCCGGCCCCGCCTACGACTCCGACTGCGTCATCGCGCTGCCGTCGGCCCAGATCGCGGTGATGGGGCCCGAGCCGGCGGTGAACGCCGTCTTCTACAACAAGCTCGCCGAGCTGCCCGAGGGTCAGCGCGCCGCGAGGCGCAAGGAGCTCGAAGACGAGTACAAGCAGGACGTCGACCTGTACAAGCTCGCCGCCAACCTCATCGTCGATTCGGTGGTCGAGCCGGATCAGCTCCGCGGCGAGCTCATCGCTCGTTTCAGGGCCTACTCGACGCGCGTCGCCACGCGCGTGGACCGCAAGCACGGGGTGTTTCCGGTCTAGAGCAGCTTCGCGGCGACCACCCCCAACGCCAGCAGGACGACGCCCCATGAGAAAGCGCGGAGCGCGAGCTCGAGAGGCTGCAGCAGGTTCGATTCGCGCAGCGCCAGGCGTGAGCCGTCGTTTAGGGTCTGTGTGCCTTCGACCGACGCCGTGCCCCGACGAAGCAGGCGCGCGGGCGTGCTCAGCGCGCGCTGCCCGTAAGACAGCGCGTAAGCGGCCGCCGCGGCCAGCACGGCGGCGACTGACAGTCTCCCCGTCTGCGCGAAGTAAGCGGTGAGGACGGGGAACGCGCCCCAGGACAGGGCGAACCAGAAATCGCCGTGCAACCTGCCTCCGAGCAGCTCGAGGTTGTAGGCGAATACGAAGATCACACCGGCGAGGATGAAACCGATGAGTCCCGGCCCGACCATCGACACCCCCACGACGCCAAGGCCGACCGCGCCCAGAAGACCCAGCACCGCGGCCGTCCACAGCACCAAGCCCGGGAGCTCGGTGCGCAGGGGCCGCCCGCGCAGCTCGTCGAGTGAGTGAGCCGAGATGCCGACGGCGAGGAAGAACGCCAGCAGCGTCGCGACGAGCCGCCGGCTGTTCAGCTGCGACGCGAGGCTTGCGCCGATCATCACGTACGAGAGGTGCCACGCTGTGTAGGGCGGGTGGAGCAGCGCCCAGACGTCACGCCGCCATCCGGTTGCGCTCTTCGCGTAAAAGGCCGGCGCAAGGCTCTTGGCGGCCTCAGGCATGGTGCTCGTACGCCTTTCGGCCCCACATCACGAGCCCGCCGCCACGGCTCATCACGTTGTGCTCGACGTCCACCATACCGGCGATTCGCCAGGCCTCAAAGATCTGATCGAGCGGGCACCGCCGGTAGAAGGCGTCGATGTTCGGTCCGAGAAAACGCCCCACCCGCCACCATGCGCGGCCACCCAGGGCGTAGCCGGCGACGGGCAGCACGAGCCGCGTGTAACCACGCCACGCGAGGCGCCATGGAAGGTGCGGCGGGACGAAGAAGTCGAGGCTCGCCATGCCGCCGCCGGGACGCAGCACGCGCGTCAGCTCGGCCAGGGTGGCGGCCGGGTCCGCGACGTAGCGCAGGAGGTAGGTGAAGCTGACGGCATCGAAGGAGTCGGGCGGAAACGGCAGCGCCTCCGCTCTTGCGACCTGAAGCCGGATCCGGTTGTCGAGGCGCGCGGCGCGCACGCGCTCGCGTCCCCGTTCGAGCATCGGCTCGCTGATGTCCACCCCGACGATCTGCGCGTCGGTCGCCTTCGCAAGGGCGATGGCCACGCCGGCCGTTCCGGTCGCGACGTCGAGGATGCGGGTGGGCTGGAAGTGCTCGAGGTGCCTGACCAGCTCGTGTCGCCACTCGGCGTTCTGGCCGAAGGACAGGGTCTCGGCCAGCCGGTCGTACCGACGCGGCAGGTCTTCGAACAGGCCGGTTGCGAACGTGTTCTCGGAGCTGGCGCCGCCCATCGCGAGTTTGAGCGTACGGTTTCAGGCCGATGGGCTCGCGAGTCGCCGGCGACGCCACGCGCTTTCTGCGGTGGCAGCGCGATGCGCGTGATCAGCTGCCCCCGGAATCTGAGCGGCACAGCGTGGGCCCTTTCGAGGTCG
>DATEHQ010000114.1:0-2928 GCA_035279525.1 Candidatus Dormiibacterota bacterium | reverse complement strand
GGCCTGTCGGGCTTCAGCACGGCGGGCTATTACCCTGCCGTGATCAACGAGGGCCTATCGGACGGCAAGTACTACAGCCTCCCCGTGGCCGGGGCCAACTCGATCGCGCTGATCTACAACATCGCGATGTTCAAGGCAGCGCACCTGACCCCGCCGAAGACCTGGGCAGACCTGGTCTCCGACGCCAAGGCACTGACGACCTCGGCTCACTACGGGATCGCACTGACCTGTGAGGCGGCCGAGGACACCACGTGGCAGTGGGAGCCGTTCTTCTGGAGTAACAGCGGCGCGGCCACGTTCTCGAACGTCTCGGGTGCGCCCGGCGTGCAGGCGTTGACGCTGTGGCGCCAGCTGATCAGCGACGGCTCCGCGTCCAAGTCGTGTCTCACCTGGAGCCAGACCCCGGCCGCGTCGACGCAGTTCATCGACGGCAAGGCGGCCATGATGGTCAACGGCCCCTGGAACTTCCCGACAATGAATCTGGCCCACCAGTTCTACGGCAAGCAGTTCGGGGTCGTTCCCGTCCCGACCCGGGTGGCGGGCCAGCACGTCGTCGTCCCGCTCGGCGGCGAGGACTGGATGGTCAGCAAGAGCGGCGGCAGCACCGCTCAGCAGCTGGCGTTTGACTATATCCAGGGCATGCAGACACCCGCGATAGAGCTGAAACTCGCGAAGCTGTTCGGCTATCTGCCGGCGAAGATCAGCGTCGCGAAGACCTACCTAACGCAGGCCGGCCCCGAGTGGTCGGTCTATGTCAACCAGACGCTCTTCGCGCACCCGCGTACGCTCGGCTTGGGAGTCAAGTACCCGAAGATCTCCCAGGCGGTGTGGACGGCGATTCAGGCGGCCTTGTCCGGATCCCAATCCGTGCAAGCCGCGCTGAACACTGCCCAGAGTCAGATCAACACCATCCTGAAGGGATAGAGCTGGCCGGGTCATTGCACCGACGGCCCGTGGCGCCGGCCGACCGGCGCCACGGGCCCTAGATCCGACCTTCTCGGGAGATCCCAGTGGAGGACTATACCGGCCTGGTGACAAGCGCTGCGCCAACGGCAGCCGCTCGGGTGCGGCTCCGCCCGGTCGACGCGCAGGGCGTCGCCATCCGGGACGGCCTGCTCGCGGACCGGCAACGGGTGAACCGGGAGGTCACGCTTCTTCGCGGTGCCGAGGAGCTCGAACGCGCAGGAACTCTCGACAACCTCCGGATCGCGGCGGGACGGGGCTCGGGCGAGCGGCGAGGCATGGTCTTCAGCGACTCGGACGTCTACAAATGGCTCGAGGCGCTCGCGTGGGAGCGCGGGCGCGAGCCATCGGACGAGCTGGATCGCCTCGCAAGGGAGGCGATCCAGCTCGTCGCGGCCGCCCAGGAACCCGACGGATATCTGAACAGCTGGTGCCAGGTGATCGATCCCTCCTGGCGCTGGACCGACCTGGAGATGGGCCACGAACTCTATTGCGCGGGGCATCTGATCCAGGCGGGAGTCGCAACCGCGCGGGCGACGGGCGACTGCTCCCTCCTCGCCGTCGCCCGCCGCTTTGCCGATCTGATCGACGACGTGTTCGGCAACGACCCCGCGCGAGGCACCGACGGCCATCCCGAGATCGAGGTCGCGCTCGCGGAGCTCTATCGCCAGACGGGCGAGACTCGCTACCTGAGGCTCGCGGACACGCTCACTGGGCGGCGCGGGTTCGGGACGTTCGCCGGCGGTCGCTTCGATCTCGACTACTACCAGGACGCCGAGCCCGTCCGCGATGCGCGAGGGATCGTCGGCCACGCTGTGCGCGCCCTCTACCTCGCTGCCGGGGTCACGGACATCTACGCCGAGACGGGCGACGAGGCGCTGCTCGCGTCGATGCTGCGGCAGTGGGACGACCTCGCGTCCGCCAAGAGCTACCTGACCGGTGGTGTGGGCTCGCGCCACTACGGCGAGGCGATCGGCAATGCCTATGAGCTACCTCCCGACCGAGCGTACTGCGAGACCTGCGCGTCGATCGCCAGCATGATGTGGAACTGGCGCATGCTCCTCGTCACCGGCGAGAGCCGCTTCGCCGACCTCTTCGAGCGGACGCTGTATAACGGGTTTCTTTCTGGGCTCTCACTCGACGGCGAATCGTTCTTCTACGCGAACCCGCTGCAATCGCGGACCGGTGAGCACCGACATCGCTGGAATCGGGTCGCCTGCTGCCCGCCGAACATCATGCGGCTGCTCGCATCGCTGCACCACTACCTCGCGACCGTGACGGACGACGGGATCCAGCTACATCAGTACGCCTCCTCGACGATCCGCGCCGGAGACGTGGTCCTCAGCGTGGAGACCGCATACCCCTGGGACGGGACGGTCAGGGTCGAGGTCGTCGAGAGCCCCGATCGCGAGTGGACGCTCGCCCTCCGCATCCCGGGCTGGGCGCGAGAGGCGACCCTCGACGGCGAAGCCGTCGCTGCGGGCGGTTACGCCGAGGTGAGACGCCGCTGGCGGGATGGCACGCAGGTCGTGCTCCTACTCGACGTCTCGCCTCGGCTGACCGTGCCCAACCCGCGCATCGACGCGGTGCGGGGCTGCCTCGCGATCGAGCGCGGGCCCGTGGTGTACTGCCTCGAGCAGCCCGATCTCGCGCCTGGCCTCGACCTGGCCGACGTCGCCGCCGATCCCGCAGCCGATCCCGTCGACAACGGGCCGGTCCCGCAGCTGGGCGGCCTGCCCGGTGTGGCCTTGACGGGCGTGGTCCGCGACCTCGACGGGTGGCGGCAGTCCGAGTACCGCGACCTCCGCGCGCTGCCGGCTGCAGCTGCGGCGTCTCCGACGCAGCTGCTCGCCGTTCCATACTTCGCGTGGGCCAACCGCTCCGGAGGAGCGATGCGGGTCTGGATCCCGGCGGCGGAGTAGCCAGCACCTGGAGCATCCCCGCCGGGCTGGTCGGCCTGCCCGA
>DATEHQ010000113.1:0-9586 GCA_035279525.1 Candidatus Dormiibacterota bacterium | reverse complement strand
GCTGCCTGTCGGCTGCAGGCACTCGAGCTTCAGCAGCGCGCCCTCCACCGGAACAAGGGGCGTGCGCTGCACATGAGGGCGCGCCCGGTCCGCCGCCTTGCGTATCCGCTCGAGGTCGATCACGGAGGCCATAATCCTAGGATGCCGATCTACGAGTACCGCTGCGAGGACTGCGGCAAGCGCTCGTCGTCGCTGCTCTCGAGCTATGCGTCATCCGATCCGGCCTGCCCGCACTGCGGCAAGCACGGACTGCGGCGGCTGGTCTCCACTTTCGCGACCGTCAGCTCGGGTGAGAGCGACAGCGGCGATGACGGTGGGGAGGGATTCGATGGCGATGACGACTTCGGCGGCGGGGACGACTTCGGCGGCGGAGACGACTTCTAGGCGGGAAGCCCCAGGACCTCGTTCGCGGCCTTGATCAGCTCGAGCCGTCGCGATTCGTCACGCGCGAAGATCCGAAAGAGAGCCATCCGCACCGGCAGCCGCTTGAACAGGTCGAGCACGCGGCTCTGCTGGTAGCGGTCTTCGAGCGGGTCGTAGAACAGGATGTCCGCCGTCTCGGTCATCGGGTTGAACGCACGCGACTCTTGCGCCGCGACGTCGACCTCGAACTCGATGTCGTGCAGGCTGCGCGGCAGCCGCTCGCGCAGCTCGCCGGCGAACTGGTCGCGGGTGAGGGTCAGCGCGCCACTCGGGATGTCGCGCGCCTCGGTGTGGCCCTGGTAGATCAGCTTCCACTTGAGCTTGCGCGCCACGAGCGCGGCCCACGCCAGGCCGAGCTCGCGCTGCCGCGCATCGCCCGAGCCCGCCGCCCAGCGGTCGACGTCTGACAGGAGCGACCACTCGGTCAGGTCGCGATACCGGTCGAGGTTGTCGAGCGGGTTACCCCCGAGCAGGAGGTCGATGGTCGGCCGGAACACCTCACGCAGCTGGAGGTCGATGCGCCTGACGGTGCGGTGGAAGTACACCTGCGAGTAGAGGTACAGGCGGGCGTTGAGGAACATGTACAGGGCCTCGGCGGCGTGAGCGTGAAGAGTCAGGCCGCGTTCCGAGATGAACGAGTAGTGGAGGATGCGCTGGACGTCGACCGGTCCGGTCGACACGCCACATATATAGGAATCGCGAGGGACGTAATCCATGTTGTCCGCCGAGAACGCCCCGACCAGCGCCGGGCGGAGCAGGGCCAGCCAGGGTGGCGGCTGGTAGCCTTCCAGCCCCGCCGCGGAGATGAGGTAGGCGACCCAGCGCGGATCAACGCTCTCACCCCGCTCGAAGTCGGCGGTTGGCGAGGCGCCCAGCGCGCTGATCAGCTCGGCGAGCGGTCCGCCGATCAGGGCGCGGCCGATGACCTCGTGGTCGATCTTCCACGTGTCGAGGTAGTTCTCGTCGAAGAAGTGGCCGAACGGTCCGTGGCCGACGTCGTGCAGCAGACCGGCCACCCGCATCGTCTCTTCGACCAGCTGTGCCGAGGGTGCGCCTTCGGATTCCACGATCAGTGACGGATACAGGTGCCGCGCCCACTCCCCCGCCAGGTGCATCGCCCCCAGGGCGTGCTGGAACCGCGAGTGCTCGGCGGTGGCGAACACCCACCACGCGCTCTGCAGCTGATGGATGCGGCGCAGGCGCTGGAGCCACGCGTGGTCGACCAGGTCCTGCTCGCAGGCGGCGCCCGCCACGCCGCCAGGACCAGCCCTGGTGATGCGAAGGTAGCGGTAGATGGGATCGCTCGAGAGGTTGACGCGCGAGTACTCGGACCTGGCCTCCGCCATGGAGGGATTATTTACCCCCGGCGGTCGAGGACATCGCCGCGAGTTCGCCGGGAAGCCTCGAGAGCGATGACGCCGCTGCTGGCCGAGGGGATCGAGCTGTTCAACGGCGGCCGGTATTGGGACGCGCACGAGGTCTGGGAGCGAGACTGGACGGCGGATCGCAAAGGGCCGGACAGCGGTTTCTACAAGGGCTTGATCCAGGTCGCGGCCGGCTGCCTTCATTACACGCGGCGCAATCGACGCGGCGCCGTCAACAAGTGGCGCAGCGGTGCGGACTACCTGAGGCCCTACTTACCGGCGCACCACGGGGTCGCGCTCGCACCGCTCGTGACGACCGTCGACGGATTCCTGGACGTCATGAACGGCGATTCCTGGCCGCCCTTGCAGATGCCCTCGATCGATCACGAGTAGGGCGGGAAGCGGCGGCCCGCACCGGACTCGATGAGGCCACCGTGGCCGAGACGCTGAAGGTCGGCCGCGTCGGCGCGCCCGTAGGCGAAGACGAAAGGAAGCAGGAGGTCGAGCGAAGTGTTTCGGCCGAAGCCCGCACAGGAGGCGACGCCCACCACGGGCGAGTCCCGCAGGCGCCCGAGCCACAGCATGCTTCCCGGATGCATCGGAGCCCCGAGCTGGAGGAGCTCACCTCCGGCGTGCGACAGCTCGGCGTAGGCGGGGTCCAGCGGATCGATGGCCGACGCGCCGGCGAAAACCACGAGCTCGGCGCCAAGCCGCGTCGCCTCGGCGTACGCGCCGGCCACCGCCGCGGCGGTGCGGGCCACCTCGCGCACGTCGAGCAGCTCCGCCCCGTACCAGCCGAGCTTGGCCGTGACGGCCGACCTGAAAATCGCGCGGGCCTTCGGCTTGAGCCGCTCGGTGGCGACGACGAAAGTCTTGAGCGGCCTGAAAGCGAGCACTTCGAGCACGGGTCCACCCGCCCGCGCAAGCCGTTCCGCCTCCGCGATCAGCGCCTCAGGCACGGCGACCGGGGTCACCTTGCAGCCCGCCACCTCCTCCCCGCGCTCGACCGCCTGGCCGTCCATCAGCGTGAACAGCGAGATCTGCCCCAAAGAGTTGATCCTGTCGACGGCATCGGCGTTGACCCGCACGAGGGCCCGCCGGTCCGCGACGAGCCGCACCTGGCTCAGCACCGGTGCGGCGGCCCCTATACCCGGGCCGGCGACCGCGGCCGCCAGCCGGCGGGCCGCCGCGTCCTCGTGCACGTCGCCAGGGTCGAGCTCGACGACGTGAATGTCGCCGCTGTCGCGGATGCGCTGCAGGTGCTCGGCCCCGAGCACCGTCCCCTTGCGCAGGTCCGGTCCGAGGTCGTGGACGAGCACGCGTCCCACGATGTCGCCGGAGCCGGCCGATCGTCCGTCAAGACGCTGAGCTCTCACCAACTGGCAGCATAGATTCGGCATGGCAGCGGACACGGCGCGCCCAACCGTCCGGCTCTACAACACGTTCACGCGCGGCCTGGTCGACCTTCGGCCGCTCGAGGACGGCCTGGTCAAGGTTTACTCGTGTGGGCCGACGGTCTATCGCTTCGCTCACGTCGGCAACCTGCGGACGTTCATGATGCCCGACCTCCTGTGCCGGTCCCTCGAGTACCTCGGCTACCGGACCGACCAGGTCATGAACATCACCGACGTCGGTCATCTCACCGACGACACCTTCGATCGCGGCGAGGACAAGATGCTCGTCGCCGCGCGGCTGGAGAACAAGTCGTCCGAGGAGATCGCCGCCCACTACACGAAAGCGTTCCTGGACGACGCCGCCCGCCTCAACATCCGCCGCGCCTCGATGTATCCGCGCGCCACCGAGTACGTCCCGCAGATGATCGAGATCATCGCGAAGCTGATCGAAGGGGGGCACGCGTACGAGGCGGCAGGCGGCGTGTACTACGACATCGCGAGCTTCCCCGCATACGGAAAGCTCTCGCGCAACACGACGGACAAGCTGATGGCGTCCGGCGAGGTCGATCCCCACAAGCGATCCCCCGGCGACTTCACGCTGTGGAAGGCCGCGGGCGAGCACCGGCTGCAGGTCTGGCCGAGCCCCTGGGGTCCGGGCTATCCCGGCTGGCACATCGAGTGCTCGGCGATGTCGATGTCGCTCCTCGGTGAGCGATTCGACGTCCACACCGGCGGCCAGGACAACGTCTTCCCGCATCACGAGGCGGAGATCGCACAGTCCGAGGGCGTGACGGGGCACCGCGTGGTGGGCCTGTGGATGCACGCGGGGCTGCTGATGCTCGCCGGCACGCGGATGGCAAAGTCGGCAGGCAACTTCTTCCGCATCACGGACCTGGAGGACCAGGGCTACGACCCGCTGGCCTTCCGCTACATGGCGCTGCAGGCGAAGTACAGGACGAAGCTCAACTTCAGCACTGAGGGTCTCGCCGGGGCGGACCGCGCGCTGCGGCAGCTGAGGGAGCGTGTGCGCGACTGGTCCCAGACCGCTTCCGATTCCAACGGCGCGTATTCCGCGTGGGACGCGCGCTTCAAGGCCGCGCTGGCGGATGACCTGAACCTCCCGGCGGTGATGGCGCTCGTCTCGGAGCTGACGCGTGCGGATGTATCGCCGGGAGTCAAAGCCAGGCTCATGACGTCGTGGGACCGCGTGCTCGGGCTCGACGTGGATCGGGCCGCGCCACCCGCGGCGCTCCCTGATGGCGCGGCGCAGATGCTCGACGCCCGCGAAAAGGCCCGAGCGGCGAAGGACTTCGCCACCTCCGATCGACTGCGTGACGAGCTCGCGGCCCTTGGCGTGACGGTGACGGACACCCCGGGGGGCCAGAGCTGGCGCGCCTCACGCGACCGGTAGACCGGAAACAGCGCCTCCGGCCAAACTGAGCCCGGTCCGCGATCCCTCATAAAAAGAAGGGACCGAACCTTGCGGCCCGGCCCCACGAGAGGAAGGGGTTTAGCTGATCAGGACCAGGTCATGGCTGTGGCGGGATTGGATTCCCGTGAGCACCACTCGGAGGGTCCATCGGCTCCGTGCTGTCGTTCGAAGTGACGGTCCCCGAGTCGCCGCCCGAGCCCTTGCCGTGGCCCTTTCCGTTTCCGTTGCCGTCTCCGTTTCCGTTGCCGTCTCCGTTTCCATTGCCCTTGCCGTTGTCCTTGTCCTTGGCATGTCCGTTGGCGTTGCCATCTCCATTGCCATTGGTGCGGGCTTCACTCGCCTCGTGCGAGCTGCTGACTGCTTTTCCGTGCTGCTTGGCGAAGGCGCTGACGCACTGCCCGATGCCTCGCGTGCCGGGCGCGCGAAGCGTGTCCTTGCAGACCTGGACCTGGTGGCTGACCTGCTGACCCCAGTCCTGCGGGTTGATGCTGCCTGTGGTCGCGATCATGGTGGCCGAGCCGGCGACTACCATCGCGGCCGCGGCGGCGGCGATGCCGGTCACCACCTTGAGGCCGATCGCGACCCCAGTCCCACCCAGAACCTTCTTCATCGTCCCTCCTGAACCGGCGACCCTCCGCGGCGGGACAGTCGCGCTCAGCATCGGGTCGATCACCCGGTGCAGCTCTCGCTCCAGCTCGCGCTCGAGGTCGCTCATTTACGGGAAGAACAAACGCAGACCGGCCCGCAATCAACCATTCTTGGGTTTCCTGAGCTCGGAAAGGGTGACCTGGAGCTGCTTGCGGGCGGCGCCGAGCCGGGAGGCGATCGTCTGTTCGGGGACGCCCAGGGCGGTGGCGATCTCTCGGTTGCTGTAGCCGTGGTAGTGCCGCAGGACGATGGCGGCCGCCTGCTTGGTGGGCAGCTTTCCGAGCGCCTTGACGATGTCAGATCGTTCGGCCAGCGAAGCCGGGTCGGGGGGCGACGTGGGCCGGCCGAGGCGCTTGATGATCTCGCCGGTGCTCCTCAGCCGGTTGTAGCGCTTCTCCGAGATCGCGACATTGATCGCGATCCGGTGCAGCCAGGCTTCGGCCGGAGCCTCAGGGCGCCACCCCTTCCAGCCGCGATAGGCACGCTCGAACGTGTCCTGCGTGCAGTCCTCGGCCGCGACCGGATCGCCGAGCAACGTGATGAGTGTGCCGAGGATCGGACGGTAGGCGGACCGATAGAGGCGCTCGAAGTCGGCCTCGGAGCCCGGCACATAGGCCGGCGAAGGTTCGGCGTCGGGCGCCGGCGGCGCCTCGACGGCCAGCTCGATTGACTTCGAACGAATGTTCGTCTACCCTCCTCGCGATGGCCACCGCCCCACCGTTCGACCCGGCCGGTTTTCCAGGTGAGGTGACGCTGGATCATCTCATCCCCGAAGCCGCCGCCCATTTCGCACCGCTGCCCGCAGACCTGAAGCCCGGGCTCGTCGCCGCTCTTGCGCGACGGGGCGTCGATCGCCTCTACTCGCACCAGGCCGAGGCCTACGCCGCCGTTCGCAACGGCCGCCACCTGGTGGTGGTTACGCCGACCGCCAGTGGCAAAACGCTCTGCTACAACCTTCCGGTCCTCCAGCGGCTGCTCGAGAATCCGGAAAGGCGCGCCCTGTACGTCTACCCGACGAAAGCACTGGCGCAAGACCAGCTGGCGGAGCTGAGCGCGCTCAAGCACGGCCTACCGATCGAGGTCCGCGTGGACACCTACGACGGCGACACGCCACCGGGAAGGCGCACCGCGATTCGCGAGGGCGGACACGTGGTGATGACGAATCCAGACATGCTGCACAGCGGACTGCTGCCGCACCACACGCGGTGGCGCCGCCTCTTTTCGAGCCTGGAGTTCGTCGTGATCGACGAGCTTCACACCTACCGCGGGCTGTTCGGCAGCCAGGTCGCCAACGTGATCCGCCGGCTGAAGCGGATCTGCGCGTTCTACGGCTCCAGTCCGACCTTCATCTGCGCTTCGGCGACGATCGCCAACCCGCTCGAGCTCGCCAGGCGCCTGCTGGAGGAGGAGAACATCGCGCTGGTCGACAGGAATGGCGCGCCGCGCGGAATGCGACGCCTCATCTTCTACAACCCTCCCCTGCTCAATCGCGAGATGGGCGTCCGGCGAAGCTCGATGCTCGAAGCGCGCCGCATCGCCGCTCCCTGGATCAAGTCCGGAGTGCAGACGATCGTCTTCTGCCGCAGCAGGCTCCAGGTCGAGGTGATGCTGAGCTACCTGCGCCAGGACCTGGCGCCGCGGCTGGATGCCAATCAGCGAGTGCGCGGATATCGCGCCGGATACCTTCCGCTGCACCGAAGGGAGATCGAGGCGGGACTGCGAGCCGGCGACATCACAGCCGTCGTCAGCACCAACGCGCTCGAGCTCGGCATCGACATCGGGAGCCTGCAGTGCGCCGTGCTCGTCGGATACCCGGGCACGATCGCGTCTACGTGGCAGCGGCTCGGCCGCGCGGGAAGGAGGTCGGGTTCAGTAGGAGTGTTCGTCGCGTCGAGCTCGCCGCTCGACCAGTTCATCGTCCGGCATCCCGAGTATTTCCTCAGCACCGACCCCGAAGAAGGCCTCATCGACCCCGACAACCTGCTGCTGCTCGCGGGGCACCTGCAGGCCGGGCTCTTCGAGCTTCCCTTTGAGGACGAGGAGCGGCTCGGGCGCGCCGACGTTCGCGAGCTGCTGCGGCTGTTCGAGGAGGACGGCTCGGCGACGCGTTCCGCTGGACGCTGGTTCTGGAGCCGCCAGGCGTTTCCGGCGGAGGAGGTCCACCTGCGGCGAATCCTCGCCGACAACGTGGTGATCATCGACACGTCGCACCCGCGGCCGCAGGTGATCGGCGAGATGGACCAGTTCACGGCGCCTGTGCTGCTTCATGAGGAAGCCGTCTACCTCCACGAAGGCGCGCAGTACCACGTGGATCGGCTCGACTGGGACGAGAAGAAGGCGTACGTGCGGCCTGTCGAGGTCGACTACTACACGGACGCGCTCGCGTCGGTCAGCGTCCAGGTCCTCGACACCTTCGCGGGACCGGAAGGCGATGCCGTTACACGCAGTCATGGCGAAGTGAAGATCACCAGCCTCGCGAGCATGTTCAAGAAGATCCGGTTCCATACGCACGAGAACATCGGCGCGGGACCGATCCACCTTCCGGAGCAGACGCTTCACACGACCGGCTACTGGCTCACGGTGGACGGGGCGCTCTGGCGATCCCTCGGCCGCGAAACGCTTGAGGCTGGACTTCAGGGGGTGGCGCATTCGCTGCGGCACATAGCCAGCCTGCGCCTGATGTGCGACCCACGCGACCTCGGCTCGGTGGCGGAGGTGCGCTCGGTCACCACTCAGCGACCGACCGTCACGGTGTACGAGGTCTATCCAGGAGGCGTCGGCTTCTCGCCACGGCTCTACGAGCTGCACGAGCGGCTGCTGGAGGACGCGGCTTCGCTCGTGCGCGAGTGCCCCTGCGCGGCGGGCTGCCCGTCGTGTGTCGGCCCGCTGCACCTCGTGGAGGGTGCGAAAGAGGCATGTCTCAAGCTCCTGGAGGCGGGCGACGGGCGGACGGCGATGGGTTCGGCGGCCCCGGTGGGCCAGCTGCTCGGCGCCGGCCGGCAGCGCGGCTGAGCGCATCCGTCGATACGCGTGCCAGCAGTACAGCCGGCAACAACGCGGATGGCTCGCGTGGACGCCGAAGTTGCGACGGCTGTCCCGGCGCCGCCCTCGACGCTGCGCGAGCGCCTTACCCGTCTCGGGGCGCCACCAAGACCACGCCCGCAGCCGCCCAGGGTGCTGCCGCGTGGATTCGAGGAGGTGAAGACTCCATCCGGCATCGCCGCCATGCGGCAGGACGTGATCCCCCTGCCGGCGCTCGATCCCTGCCCGGGCAGCGTGGCCTACCTCGACACGGAGACCACCGGCCTCACCGGTGGAGCGGGCACGTATGTCTTCGCGGCGGCGGTGGCACGGCCCATCGACTGCGGCCTTCGCGTCGCCCAGCTCTTCCTGCCACAGCCGGGGATGGAGCCGGCGTTCTTGCATGCGCTCCATCAGGAGCTCGAGCCGGCAGAGGCGGTGGCCACCTTCAACGGTGGGTCGTTCGATCTCCCGGTGCTGCGCACGCGATGGGTCATGGCGCGGATGCCTGGAGAGTTCTCGCATGCGCCCCATGTCGACCTGCTCACCCTGGTGCGCGCCCTCTACCGCCACCGCCTGGAAACCTGCAACCTGCGCGCGGTCGAAGAGCGCGTGCTCGGTTACGAGCGCGACGATCCGCTGCCCAGCTCGCTAGTGCCCGACGCCTACTTCGATTTTCTCCGCGCCGGCTCGATGCGGTGCCTGGAAGCCGCGCTGGAGCACAACAGGCTCGACGTGATCAGCCTCGTCCACCTTCATTCGCGGCTGCTGCTCCGACTCCACGGCGACGAGACGGGAATGGACGCCGCCGACTGGCTGGCCCTAGGCCGCCATCGATTCCGACGTGGCGCGCGCGCGGACGGATGGCGCGCGCTGCGGAACGCGATGTCATTCGTCGCCGGTGAGGCCGCCGCCACGGCCGGGCTTTTGATCACCCGGCGTCTCCTCCGGCACGGCGCGGTCGCCACCGCCGACCAGCTGCTCAGGCGGCTCGAGGCCGCCACCGCGAACGACGTCCGGCTCTCGGTCGCCCGCGCTCGGCTGCTCGAATGGCGCCGCCGGGACGCCAGCGAGGCGCTGCGCGTCGTCGAGGCCGCGCAGCGCCGGATGCCGGAGGCCGCGCCCTCCCTCGAGCACAGGAGGACGCGCCTCGCCAGAAAGGTGGAGTCAGGAAGTCGCCGCGGCGACGGGTACGGGCACCGGGGTCGCCGGCAGCGCAAGGTCAGGCAGGTTCAGCTCGAGGCCCCCCTCGGCGACGGCGCGCTTTAGCGCCTCCACCACGGCAGGGTCGAACTCGGCGCCCG
>DATEHQ010000112.1:0-1742 GCA_035279525.1 Candidatus Dormiibacterota bacterium | reverse complement strand
GGCGGTGAAATGACTCTCGACGCGGCCAGTTTCGGCATTCTGTGGCCGGCGTTCATCGCCGGCATGCTGGTCACGGCGACCCACGTTCCGCTGGGCATGCAGGTCCTCGCGCGCGGCATCGTGTTCATCGATCTTGCCGTGGCGCAGGTCGCGGGACTGGGCGTGATCCTCGCTCACTACCTGGGGTGGGAGCCGACCGGGGCTGCGGTGCAGGTCGCGGCGCTCGTCGCCGCGCTCGCCTGCGCGATGTTCCTGACCTGGACGGAGCGGCGCTGGCCCGAGGTTCAGGAGGCGATCATCGGCGTGGTATTTGTGCTCGGATCGAGCGCTGCGATCCTGCTGCTCGCGCACGACCCCCACGGGGGGGAAAACCTGAAGGAGCTCCTGGTCGGGCAGATCCTCTGGGTGACGCCGAGGCAGCTGCTGATTGTCGCGGCCATCTACGCGGTCGTGCTCGCACTCTGGTTCGGCCTGCGCGAGCGCCTGGGCCGGATCGGCTTCTACGCGTTGTTCGGCTGTGCGGTCACCGTCTCGGTGCAGCTGGTAGGCCTGTACCTGGTATTCGCCACGCTGGTCATTCCCGCGCTCTCGACCTACTACACCAAGGGCCGGCGATATCCGAAAGCGTACGCCGTGGGCGTGCTGGGCTACGCGATCGGTCTGCTCGCCTCGCTCTGGCTCGACCTGCCGTCAGGGTCGATGATCGTGTGCACGATAGCGGCTTCGGGCATGCTGGTCGCGTTTCTGGCCCGCTCGCCCCGGTCGACCTAGGACGGGTGCTAAGCTACCCGCACGTCCGATCGGCGCGGGAGGGCTTGATCGGCGGCGCCCCGCCCCCAACTTGACCGACGAATGGAACAATTCCACGGAACGACCATCGTCTCCGCGCGCCGCGACGGCAAGGTGGCCCTCGGCGGAGACGGCCAGGTGACTCTGGGCAACATCGTGGTCAAGGCGAGCGCGCGCAAGGTGCGGCGCCTCTATCATGACCGGATTCTCGCGGGCTTCGCCGGCGGGACCGCGGACGCGTTCACGCTGTTCGAGCGCTTCGAATCCAAGCTCGACAAGCATCAGGGAAACCTGCTGCGCTCGGCGGTCGAGCTGGCGAAGGATTGGCGCACCGACCGGGTGCTGCGGCGGCTGGAGGCGATGCTCGCCGTCGCCGACCGCGAATCCTCCCTGATCGTCACGGGGATGGGGGACGTGATCGAGCCCGAGTCGGGACTGATCGCCATCGGTTCGGGCGGACCGTACGCGCAGGCGGCGGCGCGCGCTCTGCTGGAAAACTCCCAGCTCGACGCCGAGAGCATCGTCCGCAAGGCCCTGTCGATCGCCGCGGATCTGTGCATCTATACCAACCACCAGGTCGTCGTCGAGACGCTGGATTGACGCGGCGGGCGCCTCCATGTCGTCGATGACGCCTCAGGAAATCGTCCACGAGCTCGACAAGCACATCGTCGGGCAGGGCCGGGCGAAGCGGTCGGTCGCGATCGCGCTCAGGAACCGCTGGCGCCGCCAGCAGGTGGCGGAGCCGCTGCGCCAGGAGATCACGCCCAAGAACATCCTCATGATCGGGCCCACCGGCGTGGGAAAGACCGAGATCGCGCGGCGCCTTGCGCGGCTCGCGGATGCGCCCTTCATAAAAGTCGAGGCTACGAAATTCACCGAGGTCGGCTACGTCGGCCGCGACGTGGACACCATCGTCCGGGACCTGGTGGAGATCGCGATCAAGGATACGCGGG
>DATEHQ010000111.1:0-1101 GCA_035279525.1 Candidatus Dormiibacterota bacterium | reverse complement strand
CGCACGGCACCGAGCACCTCTACCAGAACGCGCTCAAGGGGATGGGCGCGATGCCGCCTCGCGGCGGCAACCTCACCTTGTCCGACGCGGACGTCAAGGCGGCGGTCGACTACATGCTCAAGGCGGTGAGGTAGACGGCCGCGCGGCAGGCCGCCCCGCCGACGGCCCATGATCGATCACCTCGATCACATCGTGCTGACGACGGCGCGCACCGAGCAATGCATCGACTTCTACACGCGGGTGCTCGGCATGAGGTTCGAGCAGTTCGGCGAGGGCCGCATGGCGCTGAAGTTCGGCAGCCAGAAGATCAACCTGCACGAGAAGGGCCGCGAATTCTCGCCGAGGGCGACGCTCGCGGCGCCGGGCACGCTGGACATCTGCTTCATCGCGGCGGCGCCACTGAAGGAGGTGATCTCGCGGCTGGTCTCGGCCGGGGTCCCCATCGTCGAGGGCCCGGTCGCGAAGACCGGGGCGACCGGGCCGATCCGCTCGGTCTACGTGCGCGATCCGGACGGCAATCTGGTGGAGATTTCGGAGCAGGCCGGTTGAGCCTGCGGTGCAGGAAGAGAGACGGAATCACAAAGGAGAGGAGAGCAACATGAGACTCGCGCAACTTGCAGCCGCAGCGCTGGCGCTGTTCGCGCTCACCGCGGCACAGGCCCAGCAGCCCATCGTCGTCAAGTTCAGCCACGTCGTCACCGAGGACACGCCCAAGGGCAAGGGCGCGCTGAAGTTCAAGGAGCTCGCCGAGGCCAAGACCCGCGGCCGCGTGAAAGTCGAGGTCTACCCGAACAGCCAGCTCTACAAGGACCGCGAGGAGCTGGAGGCGCTGCAGCTCGGCGCGGTGCAGATGCTCGCGCCCTCGGTCTCGAAGTTCGGTCCCCTGGGCGTGCGCAAGTTCGAGGTGTTCGACCTGCCGTACATGTTCCCCGACGAGGCGTCGCTGGAGCGCGTCGTCGAGGGACCGGTCGGAACGGGCCTGTTCAGGCTGCTCGAGCCCAAGGGCATCAGCGGCCTCGCCTACTGGTTCAACGGCTTCAAGGAATTCACCGCGAACAAGCCCCTCAGGAAGCTCGACGACTTCAAGGGCCTGAAGATACG
>DATEHQ010000110.1:0-4294 GCA_035279525.1 Candidatus Dormiibacterota bacterium | reverse complement strand
CTGTGGACTTTAGGTCAGTCGCGCGGTGTCGTGAGCCAAGCGGGTCGTAATGCATACTCGTAGTCGTAACCTGCGCCGGGACGGCACGTCGGGGCCGAGGTGTTGCTCGCCGCGACCAGGGCGGGGGCGTTCCGTCCCGCTTCGGAGGTCGTGAAACGGCCTGTCGAGTTTGTCTACCGACTGCCTGAGATCAGTCGCGCGTAGCGGGCGGGGCCTTAGGGGCCGCGGTAGTCGAGCAGATTGAAGATCGGGTCACCGGTAAACGCCGGCTGCGGCAGGTCGATCACCGTCTCCACCCCGCTGGCGATGTTGCGGGCAATCACTTTGCCGGTCGGCGCGCTGTTGCCACCCGGGCCGCACTGGCACGGTTGCTGTTGGTCGGTCCAGACGTAGCCGCCAACCACGAAGGGGTGCGAAGTCGGCGTGGTTGAGAGCTGCGACATCCCCGATCTTCCGATGACCCAGAGGTGTGGGTATCCCGAGCCGTCGTAAGCAGTGAAGTAGATCGGGGCGCCGGCGACCCATGTGGGCCAGTCGTAGGACGGCACGTCGGCGAAGAGCTGTCCATCGGCCACGCCCGGCGTCCAGTCGTAGACGGCGCCGCCGTCGAACCGACCCGGTTGCGAAGGCCGCAGGTAGGTGAGCGAGGTGCCGCTCGGCGACCAGGCTCCCATCGAGTAGTCGCCCTTCATTTCGACCGCGCCGGTGAGGCTGAAGACCACCAGGTGGGGGGTCGGGTCGTCGGGGGTGATGAACAGGTCATAGGTGAGAATGTGCCGGCCGTCGGGCGAGAAGCTCAGCTCCGAGGTTGGCCCGCCGACCGGTCCGCCATGGCCGCCGACCGGCGGCCGGCTCAGCAGTGGCCGCTCGGATCCGTCGGTGTAATGCACGTAGACCGTCATCGTTCCGCCGGCGTCGGTCGAGCGATAGGCGAAGGCGCTCCCGTCCAGGCTGAAGACGCCGCCGTCGATGATGTGGCTTACGCGGCCGGTCATGGTCACTGCGTCCGCCTGCAGATCAGCCACTCCAAGCTGCTGGTCGCGGGTCCAGAAGGCGACCTTCCCGTTCGAGAGGAAGCGCCCGCCGGCGGTTGGCCTGATGTCGCAAGTCGACTTCGGCTGCGTTGGGTTCGCGACGTCGAGAACTGTCAGATAGGCCTCTGTTCCTCCCGCCAGTGCCAGCACCAGCGGGTCATTGCCTGGCGCCGGCTGGCAGCCGAACCTCACTGGCTGGCCGTTGGCCGAGACGGTCGATCCTGCCGTTGGGGTTGGTGTCTGCGTGGCGATCTGGGTCTTGGTGGCGCCGGCGACCGGTGACGATGGTGCCGTGCTCGATGAAGCAACGGGTGACGCAGGCTGACCGCATGCCATCAGGAGCAGGACGGCTGGAACGACAGCGGCCCGCGTTTGCATCGCGGAGACTCTAACGGCGGTCGCCGCCCGCAGTTACTCCGTCGCTGGAGCGGCAGCTCCCTTGGGGTGACGTGGTTGCGGGCGTGCAAGCTCGAGGGCCGCCGCGACGCTCATGGAACGTCCGCGCGCCGCCGCCATTTCGTATCTGGCTTCACCGAGCCTGGCCTGGATGTCCGAGAGCCAGTTACGCCACCCCGGCACCGGCATCCAGCGATTGAGACCGGCCGTCTCCTGCTCGCGGTCGGCCACCTCGTAGAGGATCACTGCCTGCTCGTAGTCGCCGTCGCGCGCCGCGATCTCCGCGAGACCTTCCAGCAACCCTCCGATCATCGGGTGCCTCGATGGCTCTTGCATGTGCCGTAAGGCCTCGATCATGTAGTCGTAGCCGGTCTCGAGACCTCCGGTCGTGACGGCGTCGACGGCCTTCCAGTAGAAGGAGTAGATCAACCCCTCGTTGTCGCCGATCTCACGTCGGAGTGCGATCGCTCGATCGAGGTGTGCATTCCCGTCGTGATGGTCGCCCATGAAGACCCCAATAAACCCGAGCCCGTGCAGCGCGCCGGCTTCGCCTACACGATCGCCTGCCACCCGCAGAAGGTCAGCTGCGCGTTGCATTGCATCCTTTGCCCACGCCATCTGACTCTCGTCATCACGGCCGATATCGGCGACCAGGGTGGCGTGGCCGGCGAGCGACCTTCCTTCGATGAGCGGGTCACCTATGGCATGGGCGATGGATTCCGCCTCGGCGAAGCGCGTCGCGCTCAGCTCGCCGTCGCCCCGCCACCAGGCGAACCATCCCGCCTCAAAGCAGCCGGATGCACGGAGCCTGTCTTGAACACGCCATCGCGATAGTGCCGACTCCAGCGAGGACTGGCCCTCGCCGGACTTGCCGATCCCGGTCCACAGCCACGCGAGTGCTGTAGCGAGGCGTAGCGACTTTTCGGGGTCGTGCCCGTCGAACCACTCCTGCGCCAGGCGGAAGTTGTCGATCTCGGTCGCGAGCTCGGCCTGGTTCGAGCGCTCACTGGCGCCTGCAATGGCCAGGAAGTGATCGGCGTGGCGGCCGGAGTACGTTTCCATCTCACCCGCATCGGCGAGCCTTTCCCGCCCATAGGCGCGGATCGATTCCAGCATGCGGTAGCGGCCCGACTCGGCCGCGCCCGCGACAAGAGACTTGTCGACGAGCCGGCCAATGTCGTCGATGACGGCGAACTCGTCCTGCCCATCGACGGCTGCGACTGCGGTCGCTGACGCGAGGTTGAAACCGCCCGAAAAGATGCACAGGCGGCGGAACAGCTCTCGCTCTGCTTGGTTCAACAGGTCGTGGCTCCAGGCCAGCGCGGCGCGGAGCGTCTGGTGCCTGAGGGTATTGCCCCGCGATCCACCGGCGAGCAATCGGAAGCGGTCGCTCAGTCGGTCCAGCATCTGGGCCACCGTCAGCACGTTGACCCGTGCCGCCGCCAGCTCGATGGCCAGCGGAACGCAGTCCAGCCTCAGCACCAGCTGCTCGATGGCTGATCGAATCTCGTCCGGCGGCGCGAACGAGGGCTGCACCATCCGTGCTCGTTCGACGAAGAGGCTCGTCGCATCGGCGACCGCCAGGTCGCGGATGGGCCAGCGCACCTCGCCGGGGACGCCAAGAGGCTCGAGGCCGGTGGCGAGGAGATGGAGGTCTGGGCTTCGCCGCACCAGGAGATCGGCCACGCGGGCTGCCTCCTCGATGACCCGCTCGCACCCATCGAGCACCAGCAGCTTCCTGTCAGCCTTCACAGCCTCGGCGACCGTAGTTAGAAGCTCCTTGGCCGGATCCTCTCGAACGCCGAGGGCGGACGCGATCGCGCTGGCCACCAACCCCGGGTCGGCGAGCATGGAAAGGTCGACCACGTAGACCCGGTCGCGGAAATCGCCGGCCAGCCGGAGCGCGGCTTCCATGGCGAGGCGGGATTTGCCTGCTCCGGGAGGGCCCACCACCGTGACCAGGCGCCTTCGCCGTATCTCCTCCCCGAGTTGGGCGAGCTCGTCGGCGCGGCCGATAAAGCTCGTCACGGCAATCGGCAGCGTGGCGCCGGCGGCTTCTGAGCGCGGTGGCGGGAAGTCGGTCTTGAGACCGGGGCCAGTCAGCTGGTAAACGCGCTCGGCGCGGGCGACGTCCTTGAGCACGTACTCGCCAAGGAACTGCAGGCCAAGGCCCTTGGGCAGCTCCGACTCCACGATGGCGTGCGTCGCTCCGGAGACCAGGACCTGGCCACCATGCGCGATCCCGCGGACGCGGGCGCATCTGTTCGGCGCCGGCCCGTAGTAGTCGCCCTCGCGGAGCTCCGCCTCTCCGGTGTGAACGGCCATCCTCACTTTGAGCGGCACCGGTTCAGGCCAAGATTCGTCGGTCAGCGCCCCTTGCGCCTCATAAGCGGCTCGAACGGCCGCTTGAGCGGTGACGAAGACGGCGAAGATGCTGTCCCCCTCGCCCTTATGCCTGACCACCGCTCCACCTGCTCGCTCGACCGCATCGATCACCAGATGCTCGTGCCTGGTGAGAGCCACGCGCATGGCCTCGGGATTGGCCTCCCAGTGGCGGGTCGATCCTTCGACGTCGGTCATCAGGAAGGTCACAGTCCCCGCCGGAAGCGTCACGTGTTGAAGCTTAGGTTTGTTCAGCCCCAGGCCGAATTTCGTGTGAGTAAGTCCTGACGACATGCGATCGCGCGACCTTGCGCTGCGATCCACCGCCCTGGATTTTGGAAAGCGGGTGTGGGTCTTCGGTAGCTCCTTTACTCGGGTTGTTCGGTAGGTGCTTGTCACTCCATTCCTAAACCTAGCGCCGCGGGGCCTGACCCTCGGCATTCTTTTTGCGAACGACTCCCTGGGTGGCGCGCACCTCGGTC
>DATEHQ010000109.1:0-29952 GCA_035279525.1 Candidatus Dormiibacterota bacterium | reverse complement strand
TGGAGCCCACGCCCGGATTCGAACCGGGGACCTTCTCCTTACCAAGGAGATGCTCTACCGCCTGAGCTACGTGGGCGGGCCGCGACCTCGATTCTATCCGGCTCATAATCGGCACCAAATGTCGCCGAGGATCGACGAGGTGCTCGCGAGCGCTCGCCAGCGCCTGGATCGCCTCGCACCGGAGCAGGCGGCTGTGGAGCTGGCCGCCGGCGCCCTGCTCGTCGACACCCGGACCGAGGCGCAGCGCCGGGCCGAAGGCGAGATTCCTGGCGCGGTGGTCATCGACCGGACCGTTTTCGAGTGGCGCCTCGATCCGACATCGCCCACCAGGATCCCGCAGGTCAAAGACCACGCGGTGCGCGTGATCGTGATCTGTGCCCAGGGTTACTCGTCGAGCCTGGCGGCGGCGTCGCTCCAGCACCTCGGCCTCGTCAATGCGACCGACGTGATCGGCGGCTTCGAAGCGTGGCGCGCGGCCGGCCTGCCGGTCGCGACGGTGGGCTAGCCGCCCGAGGCGATCTTCCCCACGTCGGTCATGATTTCGGCCCGGCCGCGGATCTTGATCGCGGCGGTCAATTCGGTGAACTGCGCCACCAGCACCTCGCCCGCGTCCAGGCGCTCCGAATGGTGCGAGCGCGTGTCCTTGCCGCGGGTCAGTCCCATGATCACGACTCCGTCCTCGAGCGCCTTGACGACTATGTAGCGCCCGCTAGCCTCTTCGTCCTCTGTCACCGTTACCCCGTCCGTTTCCGTTGGACTGCGCCTTGGGCCGCACAGTCTCGAACTTCGTCGCCGCCTGCCCCACGAGCTCATCGATCTCCGCCGCGAGCGCCGGACCGGCGAGGACATGATAGCGATCGGCGTTCACGATCACCTCGCGGCTGCCGACCACGACGTGCAGCACCACCTGGTCCGTGCCGGGATGCCTCGCGAGCACCGCTTCGAGGCGCTCGGCGAGGCCGGCGTCGCCGGTCGGGATTTTCACGTGGACCAGCTGCCGGCGCGCGACAGGCACGCACTCGGGGTCGTCCCACAGCCAGGCCATGTCGGCGACGATCGAGGCGGTCTCCACCTCCGCCTCGAGCTCCGGTTCAAGCTGCGGGGCTCCGCCGGACCCGGTTGCCCGAGTGCTTCCCGCCCGCGCGTCCACCTTGCCCTGCACCACCACGACCTTGTCGGGCTCGAAGAGCAGCCTCGCCTGCTCGAACACGCGCGGGAACAGGACGACGTCGACGGCCCCGGTGAGGTCTTCGAGCGTGGCGTAGGCCATGATCTGGCCCTTCCGAGTCACGACTCGGCGGACCTCGCGGACCAGTCCCGCCACCCGCACCTCGGTGTCCTGCAGCGCGCTTGTCACCTCGACCGCCTGCGCGTCCGACAGCCTGGCCAGCTCGGCGGCGATCCGGCGGAGGGGGTGGTCGCTCAGGTACAGGCCGAGCAGCTCCTTTTCGAGCTGCAGCTTCTCCTCGCCCGGCATGGGCTGGACGTCGATCGCCAGCCCGAAGTTGCTCGCATCCTCCTCGGTCGACCCGATGAGCTCCAGCATGTTCGTCTGGCCCGCCTCGCGATCCTTGCGCGCCTGCTCGGCGCGGCTGATGAAGTGCTCGAGCACCGCCAGCAGCCATGCCCGCTCGCCGAGCGAGTCGCAAGCGCCTGACTGCACGAGCGACTCGAGGACGCGCCGGTTCACGTCCTGGATCGCGGACGTGCGCTCGCACAGGTCCTCCAGCGACTTGAACGGGCCGTCGCTCTCACGCATGGCGACCATGGTCTCGACGGCGTGGCGGCCGACGTTCTTGATCGCGGCCAGGCCGAAGAGGATCTGCGCTCCTCCTTCGCCCCGACCCTCGCCGTCGCCGGCGTAAGCGGAGGGGATCGAGAAGTCGACTCGTGAGCGGTTGATGTCCGGCGCCTGGACGTCGATCCCGCGCAGCTTGCAGTCGACGATCGCGGTGGCGACACGCTCGGCGTTGCCCTCCATGTGGATGAGCAGCGCCGCCATGTACTCGAGCGGATAGTTCGCCTTCAGATAGGCGGTTTGGTATGCGATCAGGCCATAGGCTGCCGAATGCGCGCGGTTGAAACCGTATTCGGCGAATTTCGCGATCCCGTCGAACAGCACCTCCGCCGTGGACTGCGCAATCCCGCGCTCGACCGTTCCCTCGACGAACTTCGTTCGCAGCTTCGCCATCTTGACCTTGTCCTTCTTGCCCATCGCGGCGCGAAGGATGTCGGCCTCGCTCATCGTGAAGCCGGCGAGCTCGCGGGCGGCCATCATGACCTGCTCCTGGTAGATCATCACCCCGTACGTCTCGCGCAGGATCGGCTCGAGGCGCTCGTGCATGTACTCGATCGCCTCCCTGCCCTGCTTGCGCGCGATGAACGCCGGGATGTTGACCATCGGGCCGGGACGGAACAGCGCGACGGCGGCGGAGACGTCGCCGAAGCTCTGCGGCCGCATATCGGTCAGCATCCGGCGCATGCCCGCGCCTTCGAACTGGAACACGCCATGGGTGTCCGCGTTGGCGATGAGCTCGTAGGTCTTCGCATCGTCGAGTGGGATCTTCTCGATGTCGATGTCGAGGCCACGACGCTCTTTGATCAGCCGCAGGCAGGTCGCGATGATGTCGAGGTTCTGCAGGCCCAGGAAGTCGATCTTGAGCAGGCCGATGTCGCCGACGGCTTTCATGTCGTACTGGGTGACGACCGCCTCGCGACCTGGGCCGTACTGGAGTGGCGTGTAGCGAACCAGCGGCTCGGGGGCGATCACCACGCCGGCGGCGTGGGTGCTCACGTTGCGCGACACGCCTTCGAGAGCCTTGGCCACGTCGACGAGCCGCTTCGCCTCCTCGTTCGACTCGTACGCTTCGCGGAACTCAGCCACCTCTTTCACGGTGTCCTCGAGGGTCTTCGAGCGCCCCTGCCACACCGGCACGAGCTTGGCCAGGCGGTCGGTGTCGCGCAGTGGGACCTCGAGCACCCGACCGACGTCGCGGATGGCGGCCTTCGACGCCATCGTGGTGAAGGTGATGATCTGCGCCACCCGATCGGAGCCGTACTTGTCCGAGACATAACGGATGACCCGCTCGCGGCCTTCGACCGAGAAGTCGCAGTCGATGTCAGGCATCGAGACCCGGTCGATGTTCAAGAAGCGCTCGAAGATCAGCCCGTGCTCGATGGGGTCGAGGTTCGTGATGCCGAGGCAGTAGGACACGAGGCTCCCGGCGGCGCTGCCGCGGCCGGGGCCGACGACAATGTCGTGCTGGCGCGCGAACTTGTAGAAGTCCCACACGATCAGGAAGTAGGACGCGTAGCCGGTCTCTTTGATCACCGACAGCTCCTGCCCGGCGCGCTCCTTGACCGCGGCGGACGGCTCGCCGTACCTCCAGCGCATGCCTTCCTCGACCACCTTCCTCAGGTACTGGTCGGGGGTCAGGCCGTCGGGCACGTCGAAGGGCGGGAGCAGCGTCGCCCCCAGGCTGATCTTGAGATCGCACTGGTCGGCCACCTCGAGCGTGCTCGCCAGGGCCTCGGGCAGGTCGGTGAAGGCCGCGATCATCTCCTGCGGCGTCTTCAGGTAGTTCTCCTGCGTCGAGAAGCGCCATCGGTTGGGATCGTTGAAGCGCGCACCGGTCTGCAGGCACAGCAGGACGTCGTGAGCCTCCGAGTCGTCGCGGTGCACGTAGTGCAGGTCGTTGGTCGCGCACAGCCGCAGGCCGAACTCGCGGCCGAAACCGGCGAGCGCCTCGTTCACGGCGGCTTGCCTGTCGATGCCGTGGCGCTGGACCTCGAGCAGGAAGCGGTCCTTGCCGAAGATGTCGCGATACGTCGCGACGGACTCCCGCGCGCCGTCGAGGTCTCCCTCCACGATCCGGCTCGCGGGCTCGCCCTGCAGGCAGCCGGAGAGCGCGATCAGTCCCTTCGAATGCTCGGCGAGGATCTCCTTGTCGATCCGGGGCTTGTAGTACATGCCCTCCATCTGGCCGACCGTGCACAGCTTCATCAGGTTCACGTAGCCCTCCGCGTTGGCGGCGAGCAGGGTCAGGTGGTTGGGATCCCGATCGACGCGCCCTTCGCGAAGCAGGCGAGAGCGCGGGGCGACGTAGACCTCGCAGCCCACGATGGGCTTGATCCCGGCGTCCTTGCACGCCTTGTAGAAGTGGATCGCCCCATACATGACGCCGTGATCGGTCAGGCCGATCGCGGGCATTCCCAGCTCGGCGGCTCGCGCCACCATGGCGGGAATCCGGCTGGCCCCATCGAGCAGCGAGTACTCGGTGTGGTTGTGGAGGTGGACGAAGGTTTCAGGGGCGTGCGGCATCGTTTTGGCTGGGTGTGGCGGACCCCGGGGATAGTGTAAGCAGCCTCCGCCGAGGGACACAGCCGGCAGGGCTCACCCCCGTCGAAGCCGGGCCGCCCCGCACATCCCCTTTAATACGTCAGTGGCTCGACTCGCGCTGCCCTCTCTCGCCCACCTCCCGGCCGAGTCGGCGCACTCGGGCATCCGTGAGATCTCCAACCAGGCGCTGCTGACGCCGGGTGCGATCCGGCTCGACGTCGGCCAGCCGAACTTCCCCACGCCCGAACACATCGGTGCCGCGGGCAAGCGCGCGATCGACGAGCACAAGACCTTCTACACGCACACGCAGGGCCTCCTCTCGCTGCGCGAGCGGCTTGTCGAGAAGCTGGCTCGCGTGAACGGGATCGGCACGACGACCGAGCGGATCGCGGTCGGTCCTGGAGGCGTCGGCGCCATAGCGGCGGTGCTGGCGGCGGTGCTCGAGCCGGGCGATGAGGTCCTGCTGCCGGATCCCGGCTGGCCCAACTACCGCATGATGCTGTCCTGGACCAGCGCCCGCGGCGTGCTCTATCCGTGCCCGCCCAGCGCCGGCTTCCAACCTGACCTCGACGCGCTCACAGCGCTGATCACTCCGAGGACGAAGGTCCTCGTCGTCAACAGCCCCAACAATCCGACGGGTGCGGTCTATCCGCGATCCACCATCGCGGCCATGATCGAGCTGGCTCAGCGCCACAACCTGTGGCTGCTCAGCGACGAGTGCTACGACCAGATCCTGCTCGATGGCACCTGGACGAGCCCGGCCCACCTGGAGCCGGACGACCCGCGCATCGTCACCGTCTTCACCTTCTCGAAGACGTATTCGATGACGGGGTGGCGGATCGGCTTTGCGACGGGATCAGAGGAGCTGATCGACACCGCGACGAAGGTCCTCGAATCGAACTCCTCGTGCGTCTCGACGATCAGCCAGGTCGCGGCCGAGGCCGCCCTGACCGGCCCGCAGGACTGCGTCGCGGAGATGGTCGGCGCCTACCGCCGCCGGCGCGACCTGGTCACGGGCCTCCTCCGCGAGGCCGAGCTCTTCATTGCCGAGCCGACAGGGGCCTTCTACTGCATGGCCGACATCTCCCCGGCGGGGATGGAGGCGCGCGACTTCGCTTTCGCGCTGCTGCGGGAAAAGGGCGTTTCGGTGGCACCCGGCACCGCCTTCGGTCAGGTCGCCTCAGAGGCGGTGAGGATCAGCCTCGCGAGCTCGGACGAGGACCTGGAGGCTGGGGTTCGGCGCCTCGCCGAATTCATCCACAGGCGCGCCTAGCCCGGGTCCGTTCGTTTAAGCTGCCCGGGTTGAACTCGGGCGTAACCGTCTCAGCCCACGTCGCGTTTGGCCCGACATGCTGCTTCTGAAGCCCCTGCTCTCGGTGGTCGTGAGGTCACTCGGCCCGGGCAGGCTTCGGCTTTCAGTCGTGAAGCTCGTCCAGCGCCTGGAGCGAATCTAGCCCCCAGCGCGCGTCCGGGCACCGCGGAAGACGAGCAGGACCAGCAGCACGGGCACGATCAGGTAGGCCGCCCTGAGGCCGATCGCGTCGGACAGCCTGCCCAGCACGAAGGGCGCCCCGCCGATCGCCAGGCCCGAGCCAAGGGCAGCCCGCGCCGAGGCGCGGTCCGGTGAGCCCGGCCACGCGGCGATCAGGCGGCTGATCGTGGTCGGGTACAGGAGCGCCACGCCGAGCCCCGTCACGGCCAGGCCGGCCGCGCCCAGCGCCAGCGCGGGTGCGGCCCAGAACAGCGCGAATCCGGCCGCCGCGACCCCGCAGCAGGCCCAGATCAAAGACCTGGGGTCGGCCACGCGCCGGGTGATCGGCGACGCGAGGCCGCGGCTGACCGCCATACCGACCAGGAAAAGCGAGGCGAGGGCTGGGGCCTCGGCGGCCCGCGCCCCGTGCCACTCCACGAACGCCGACGCGGCCCAGAAGACCATGCAGAACTCGACGCTCACCGCCAGCACCAGGTCGATCCAGCGTCCCAGCAGCGGGGCCGTCTCCGCGCCCGGTCCCGGCGCCCGCCCTGGCGCCGGAGGGACGGCTGCTCGCGAGAGCGGCCAGACGACAGCGGCCAGCACGATCAGCGCGGGACCGAGGTAGCCGGCGCGCCAGCCGAGGCCGAGGGCGATCGAGAAGGCAACCGCGAGCGGCGCCAGCACGGACGCGGCGCTCGCGACACCGTTGACCTCACCGACGGCAGCGGTCTCGCGGCCTGGATGCAGCGCGGCCAGCAAAGCCGGGACGAGCTGGATCATCAACGCCGCGCCGAGGCCAACCATCACGTCGCCGGCCAGGGTCGGGATGCGGCCGGGCACGGCCAGCAGCAGCCCGCCGGCCACCATCAACCCCATCGCCAGGGCCAGCCCGGCGCGCCTGCCCGTCCTGCCGATCAGCGACCCGCCCGTCAGGCCGACGACGACCAGGCCGGCCGCGAACAGGGTCGGATAGATCGCGATGTCTCCACGCGTGACACCGAGCTCTCTTTGCAGCGGGACTAGCACCGCACCAAGGCCGTTGAGCAGGAACGCCGTGCAGGCGAACGCGGCGTAGATCAGCCAGGTCGCCCTCCCGCGGATCAATGCTTACGCGCGCTCTAGCAGCGCGACAGACTCGATGTGGTACGTCTGCGGAAACATGTCCACGATCGCGGCGCGCCTGACGCGGTAGCCGCCCCGCACGAGCCCGGCGAGATCACGCGCGTGCGTCGACGGCTCGCACGAGATGTAGACGATGCGCGCCGGTCCCAGCCGGATGAGCTCGGCGAGCGCGGCCGGCTCGCAGCCGGCCCGGGGTGGGTCGAGGACCACCGCCTGGTGGCGGCCGATCCGGACCCGGCGGAGCACGTCCTCCACCTTGCCCGGCGCGTACTCGACGCGGGCAGAGTTGATGCGAGCGTTCAGCCGGCCGAGCTGCACCGCTTGCGGGTTCTCCTCGATCGCGGTGACGGAAGCACCCGACCGCGCGACGGCCACTGAGATCGTTCCGATCCCCGCATAGAGGTCGAGGATGTTTTCGTCCGAATTCGCCCCCAGCATCTCGAGCGCTGTGCGGTACAGCGCCAGCATCTGCCGATAGTTGGTCTGCACGAAAGTGTCGCTGCGAACGCGAAACGTCAGGCCCTCGAATTCCAGCGTCATCGCGTCGTCCAGCAGCACGACATCGGCCATGAGCTCGGCCACGCGATGCGCGAACTGCTCGCGCGGCCAGGCCGGCTCACCGCCCCGGAAGCGCAGGCGCCACAGCATCCCCCTCCCCGCCGGCTCGACGGTGAGCAAGAGGTTCTGCAGCCCGGTGAGCTCCAGCTCGTTGGCGGCTTTCGCGAAGGCCGGCAGCGCCCGTTCGATGCGCGCGTCGTGGATCAGGCAGCTTTCGATCGGCAGCACCGAGTGCGAGCGCAGGCGATGGAAACCGAACCGCCACCCGCCCCCCTCGAGCAACGCCTCGAACTCGCCGCGAATCCTGTACCGCGAGGGGTCGGCCATACCCAGGACCGCGGCATCCGGCGGGAGGCGAAGCCCCGCGCGAGCCCAGGCGTCCTCCACCACCTTTCGCTTGAGCTCCAGCTGGTAGACGTAGGCCGCGTGCTGGAGCTGACATCCACCGCAGCCCGCCGGCTGCGCGCCCTGCGCGCGCGCCGGCCCGAAGTGGGGACATGGCGCCTCTACGCGCTGCGGCGACGCCTCGATCACGCGCGTGGCGTTGGCCACCGCGACTCCGCCCTGCCTTCCGCGCGGCTCGACCTCGACCACCTCGTCCGGCAGGGCGTAGTTGACGAGCCAGACCTTGCCCTCGTCGCGGGCGACGGAAGAGCCACCATGCGCCGGAGCGTCCGGCCGGAGGATCAGCGGCGCCAAAGGTCCATCGGCTCGCGGGCCGGCTTGAATCCCGCCGCCTGCACCATCTGGGTGGCGACCACGAAGCCCTCCGCGATCTTGTCCGGCTGGTGCGCGTCGCTGGCGAAGGCCACGGCCTGGCCGCCCAGCTCGTGCCACCAGCGCACGACCTTGAGATCTGGGCAGAGGATGTGGCCGCGCGTGGTGTTGACCTCGAGCACCCGACCGCTCCTCGCGGCGGCCTTCAACACGGCGCGGATCTCCGCCTCGTAGTCGTCCTCGCGGTACGGCGCCGCGCCGTCCAGCCAGTAACGCTTGGGGTAGTCGAGGTGGGCGAGCGTCTCGAACCTCTGGTTCGACTCGACCATGCGCAGCGTCTCCCGCAGGTACTCGCGAACCGCCTCCTGAAAGTCGATCCCCACTGTCGATCGGAACTGGCTGGCATCGAGCAGCTCGCCCTTGATCCGCACGCTGTGGATCGAACCCAGCACCTGGTCGATGGGGCCGGCAGCCAGCAGCTCCGCCGTCTCGCGCTCGAACCTGTGCGGCTCACCGAGCTCGACGCCGGTCAGGATGCGCAGGCCTTTGAAGGTGGAGCGGCAGCGGTCCACCGCATCGAGATAGCCCACGATGTCCACGGGGTGCTGGCCTTCGTGCACGAGGGCCCAGTCGGCGTGCTCGGTGAAGGCGATCGCGGGCAGACCGAGCTCGAGGGCGCGCTCGCAGCTTCGCTCCATGTGGCCCCGTGGCGCGTCCCACGACCATTCGGTGTGCACGTGGAGGTCGGGGGGAAGGGGCATCGGGTAAGGCTACCCGAGCAAGCCTCCGGTCTCCGGGAGGGTCGGGCAGGGCGCAAGTAGAATCTTGGGCCGTGGGGTACGCGCTGGAGGGTGTCGCCTACGTGTGCGGCGTGCTGATCGTGGGCGGCGGCGTCTACCTCCTGATGCTGGGCGGTTTTCCAGGCTGGTGGCGCCGGCTGGCGTGGCCGGTCGTCAACCTGAGCCGAGGCGTCGCCCGCGTGCAGGGCATGGCCCTGGTGGCCCTGGGCCTTTCCCTGATCGGCCTCGTCTTCACGAACGAGATCTCGGGCTCAGCGAGCGGCGCGCTCGTGCTCGCGGCGCTCGTCATCTACCTCGTGGGGCTCGGACTCTTCGTTTTCAGCACCTGGCTCTCGAGGCGGACCGCCGGCTAGCAGTCGCTCGTTTCGGGGCCCAAGGCTCCGGCCCTCCTGATTGGCGCGTTTTGCGCAAAACGCCCCGGATGGGGCCAATCGAGTCGGGCGTTTCGCGCAAAGCGTGCGGTTTTGCAGGAGGCTCTCAGCCGAGCAGCTTGACCAGGACCTCGCTCGCAAGCCTGGGGCTGGCCTGTGGCGCGCGCTGGCGCAGGTCGGCCATCAGGGCCTGCATCGCCTGCTTCTTCCCCGCCCGAAAATCCGCCACGGCTCTCGGGTTGCCCTCGATCACGGCCCGAGCGACGTCCCTCAGCTCACCCTCGTCGCTCACCTGCCTGTAACCATGCTCGGAGACGATCTCCGCGGGGGCGCGGCCGGTCTCGACCGACTCGAGGTATGCCTCACGAGCCTGGTCTCGCGTGATGGCGTTCTCGCCCAGCAACCTGATCAGCTCGGCGAGGTGCTCGGGGCTCGCCAGCTTGCCGGTCGGCGCCACCTCGTTCACGATCCAGTTCGCGGTCGATAAGGGCTGGGCACCAAGAGCCACCGCTGACTCGTACAGGTCCGCCAGCTCACGGTCAGCCACGATCACGGCCACCTGCGCCGCGGGCAATTGAGTGAGCAAGCGTTCACGCCGCGCGGCCGGGAGCTCAGGCAGGTCGCGGCGAAGCTCTTCGATCCAGGCCGGGTCCAGCTCCAGCGGCGGCAGGTCCGGCTCGGGGAAGTAGCGGTAGTCCTCGGCGAACTCCTTGCTGCGCTGCGAGAAGGTGCGCTGCTCGTCCTCGGACCAGCCCCGCGTCTCCTGGACGACCTTCCCACCCGACTCCAGCACCTCTCTCTGGCGGTTCACCTCGAAATCTATCGCGCGGTGAAGGGCGCGAAACGAGTTGATGTTCTTGAGCTCGGTCTTCACGCCCAGCTCGGAAGAGCCCGAGCGGCGGATGGAGATATTGGGCTCGACCCGCATCTGGCCCTTCTCCATGTCCGCCTCCGAGGCGCCAATCGCCCGCAGCACCGCTCGTAGCGCCATCCCGTAGTCGCGAGCCTCGTCGGCGGATCGGAGGTCGGGCTCGCTGACGATCTCCATCAGCGGCACGCCGGCGCGGTTCAGGTCGACGTAAGACTCCCAGGCCTTGTGGAGCTTGTCGCCCGCGTGGACGAGCTTGCCCGTGTCCTCCTCCAGGTGGACCCGGCGGATGCGGACGCGCCGGCCGTCGACCTCGAGGTGTCCGTCGCGGCTCATCGGCAGGTCGTACTGGCTGATCTGGTAGCCCTTCGGCAGGTCGGGATACATGTAGTTCTTGCGGTCGAACTTCGTGTGCCGCGGGATCTCGCAGCTCAAGGCGAGGGCGGTCTTGAGGCATGCCTCGACCGCCGCGCGATTGATCACCGGCAGCACGCCAGGCAGGCCGAGGCAGACCTCGCACACGTACGTGTTCGGCGCCGCGTTCAGCGGCGCGATCGCGCAGCCGCAGAACATCTTGGAGCGCGTCTTGGGCTGGACGTGCACCTCCATGCCGATCACGGTCTCCCAGTTGTCAGGCAACGTCAGCGACCGCCGCCCTGATTCCGCTCTCCTGCTCGTACGCTCGTGCGACGCGCAGCACGACGTTCTCGCCCCACTGAGGCCCGAGCACCTGCAGGCCGACCGGCAGCCCGTCCCACGTCCCGCACGGCACGCTGATCCCGGGCAGACCGGCGAGGTTGCCGCCCAGGGTCAGGACGTCGCACAGGTACATCGACAGCGGGTCCTGGGTCTTGGCGCCGATGGGAAACGCAACTGTGGGTGACGTCGGGCTGACGATCGCGTCGCAGCTTCCGAACGCGACGTCGAAGTCGCGCTTGATCAGCGTGCGCACCTTCTGCGCCTTCAGGTAATACGCGTCGTAGTAGCCGCTGGACAGGGCGTATGTGCCGAGCATCACGCGGCGGCGGACCTCCGCCCCAAATCCCTTGCGCCGCGTTTCCATGTACATCTCGGTGACGTTCGGCGCGTCCTGTTCCGACATGCCGTACCTCACGCCGTCGAACCGAGCCAGGTTCGACGAGCACTCGGCCGGCGCGATGATGTAGTACGCGGCGAGGCCGTAGTCGGTGTGCGGCAGCGAGACATCGACGAGCTCGGCACCCGCGCGCTGCAGGATCAACAGCGCGGCGTCGACGGCGGCTTTGACCCCCGGCTCGATGCCGTCGACCTCCGTGTACTCACGCGGGACGCCGAGCCTCATGCCCTTCACGCCGCGGTCGTAGTTGTTGAGGACGTCGAGCCCATCGCGGCGGGACGACGTCGCGTCGAGCGGGTCGCTGCCCGCCATCAGAGACAGCGTGATGGCCGCGTCGTCCACGCAGCGCGCGAACGGGCCGACCTGGTCGAGGCTCGACGCGAACGCGATCAGGCCGTAGCGGCTCACGCGCCCGTAGGTCGGCTTCATGCCGACCACTCCGCACAGCGCCGCGGGCTGCCTGATCGATCCGCCGGTGTCGGTGCCGAGCGCGACCATCGCCTCGCCGGCCGCCACCGCGGCCGCGCTGCCGCCCGAGCTGCCGCCCGGCACGCGGGTGAGGTCCCACGGATTGTGGGTCGGGAAGTAGCCGGAGTTCTCAGTCGAGCTGCCCATCGCGAACTCATCGCAGTTGGTCACCCCGAGCATCACGGCGCCCGCGTCGAACAGCCGCGAGACGGCCGTGCCCGTGTAAGGGGACCTGAATCCGCGAAGGATCTTCGATCCCGCGGTCGTCTCCACCCCCTTCACGCAGAGCACGTCCTTGACCGCGATCGGTATCCCGGTCAGCGGCCCGGCGGTGCCATCCCTGATCCGGCGATCGGCCTCGCCGGCCTGCTTCTCCCAGAGCTCAGGAGTGAAGCGGAGGAAAGCCTTCACCCGGGGGTCGACCGACTCGATCCGCGCCACGTGCGCGGACACGAGGTCGGCGGCGGAGATGCTGCCCAGGCGGAGGAGACGCGAGGCCTCGCGCATGGTGAGCCTGGTGAGCTCGCCGGCGTCGCTCACGTCTCCTCCTGGATCGAGGGCACCCGGAAGAACCCGTCCGCCGCGGCCGGAGCGTTGGCCAGCGCCTCTTCCTGCGTGAGGCCCGGGCGTGGCTCGTCATCACGCAGCGGGTTCACCACCGCGACCACCTGAGCGGTGGGCGGGATGTCTTCCGTGTCGAGCTTCTGCAGCCGTTCGATGTGCGTGAGGATTCCACTCAGCTGCGCGGCGTAGAACTCCTCGTCGCCCGGCTCGAGGCCAAGGCGGGCGAGCAGCGCGACATGGCGCACCTCGTCCTTGCTGAGCGGCACCGATTTAGCTTAGGAAGATCGGCGGGTCGGGATCAGCCCGAGCAGGACGGGGATGCCGATCACCGCGCCGGCGCAGGTCACCACCATGACGGCGGCCGCAAACACCGAGGCGCCCCACGCCCAGCGCGCGCGCCTCGCCGACCCGGCAGCGGCCACCACTGCTGCGATCGCCGATCCGATCGCGCTCCCGACGAGCCAGTCGAGCAGGATGCGGGATCGGCCCACCGCCGACGGCTCGGCCAGGAAGCCGTAGACGAACCATGCCCAGGCCAGGAGAAGCACCGCGCCGACGACCAGCGTCCAGCCGACCCAGCGCGGCGCCTCGCGTCCGCCTGGCCCCGTCCCGGCGTCGGTTTTCAGCATCGCCGGGTGAGTCTAGTTCGCCGTCGAAGTCGGCGCGGCCGCGACAGGGCTGACCGTCCCATCCTCCATGGTGACGACCCGCTCCGCCCGGGCGGCCACCACCTCATCGTGGGTGGCGAGCAGGATCGTGGTGCGGCCGCGCAGCGAGGCGAGAAGCTCAGTGATCGCAGACGAGGTCTCGCTGTCGAGCTGTCCCGTCGGCTCGTCGGCCAGGAGAACGGCAGGATCCTTGGCCAGCGCTCTGGCGATCGCGACGCGCTGCTGCTCGCCTCCCGAGAGCTCGTAAGCGCGATGGCGGGCGCGGTCTTGAAGCCCGACCAGCTCCAGGGCCTCGTTCGCGGCCCCATCAGCGGCGGCAGAGCCTCGGCCGAGCAGCAGCAGCGGAAGCGCGACGTTTTCGAGCGCGGTCATCAGGGGCACGAGCCCGGATGACTGGAACACGAAACCCACCGACCTGAGCCGGAACTCGGCGAGCTTCGCCCCCTCCAGCGCGGCGACGTCGACACCGCCGACACGCACGGTGCCGGAGTCGGGGCGATCGAGGCCGCCGACCATGGCGAGCAGCGTGGTCTTGCCGGAGCCTGAAGGGCCCGAGATGGCGACCAGCTCCCCCTTGGCGACCTCCAGGTCGACCCCCCGCAGAGCCCCGACCCGCGTGCGGCCGCTGCCGAAGTCGCGACGCACGCCCTCCAACGTGATCATCGGTTCAGCCCTCATCTGGCGGCTCGATGATCACGCGGCCGTCTTCAGCGCGTACTCGCACCCGGCCGCCCAGGCGGGCTTGCTCGATCACCGACTTCGGCAGCTGCAGACGCCCGGACGCGTCGAGGATCACCAGCTCACCCGACGAGCTCCTCGTCTCCGTCGACGTGCGCCCTCCGCGTATGCGAAGGATCCGGTCGACGTGGTGCTCCACCTCCCGATCGTGCGTGACCATGACCACTGTCGTGCCTTCGCGGTGACCAACGCGCCGCATGTCCTCGAGGACGCGTCGGGCCGTCGGCCGGTCGAGCTCTGCGGTGGGCTCGTCCGCGAGAAGGACGCGCGGATGGTTGGCCATGGCGACCGCAAGCGCAGCGCGTTGCTGCTCGCCTCCCGAAAGCTGACTCGGCACGTGTTCTCGCCGGCCCTGCAGCTCGAATGCCTCGAGCAGCTGATCACCGCGTTCTCGGCGTTCCACGCGCGACCTGCCGGCGACCATCAGGGGTAGCTGAACGTTCTCCTCGACGCTGAGCTCCGCCGTAAGGTTGAGCGCCGCATTCTGCCAGACGTAGCCGATGACGTCGCGACGGTAGCGATCGCGAGCCGAGCCGCGCAGCGACCCGACATCCCACCCGGCAACCCAGGCCTGGCCCGCACTCGGCACCTGCACGCCGGCCAGGACGTTCATGAGCGTCGTCTTCCCGCTGCCGCTCGCCCCCACGATGGCGACGACCTCGCCCTCGTCGATGGACATGTCCAGGCCCTGAAGGGCGAACACTTCGATGTCAGCCGTCTTGTAGATGTGGACCAGGCCGGTGCACTCGACCGCGCTCATCCCATCGCCCTCAGCTCGGCCATCACGTTCGGCCGTTCGATGGCGAAGGCGATCATGGCGATGGCGGAAATGGCAGCGACCACCACGGCGCCGAGGACGATCGCAAGGAGCGCGCCATCGAATGCGACGATCGTGGGCGGCACGTTCTGGCCGGCCGACGTGCCGAGCTGAAGCGTGGGCAGCAGCGCAGCCGCGGCGACCACACCGAGCAGGGACCCGGCAGCCGTGCAGAACGAGAGCAAGACCGCCTGCTCGACGACCATGCTCCCCATGGCTGTGGTCTGCGGCATCCCGTTCGCCTCCAGCACCGCGTAGTCGGCGAGCCGCGAGCGGGTCAGCACCACGAAGTGGAGGGCGAAGGCAAGCAGACCGAGGGCGAGGGCCGCGACGAAGCCGAGGACGAGGATCGACTCGAGTTCGAGCTGCTGCGGCGAGGTGGCCGTGGCCTGCTCAACCGACCACCTGTCGATCACCGTCACGACGCCCGGCGCGGACTGCATCGACGCTATGAGCGCGGAGCTCTGTCCTGGCATGACTCGCGCCCAGATCTCGTTCGGAAACGGCCTCTGGTCGCGGTTGTAGGCGAGCGCGATCAGAAGTGGATCCCGCTCCATGACGATGAAATCACCAAGCTGGGGATAGAGGGTCGGGAAGTATTCGGCGACGCCCACAATTACGGCGGTCATGCCGACATGGTCGACCTCCACCTGCATCAGGTCGCCGGTCTTCAGACCGAACCGGTCGAGCAAACCGGCGGAGGCGATGGCGGGGATGGCGCCCAGCGAGGCCGGCGCCCGACCGCGCAGCGCGCCCGTGGGCTCGGGCCGGATGTAGGCCGGGATGGTGGAGGGCTGGACGCTGAAACGCACGGTCGCCGCGCCGGCTCGCGGCAGATCCATCGAGGGCACGAGCTCCTGTGCGCGCGAGCCGCTGGTCCAGTCCGATATCCACCACAGCCCAGGGAAGAACTGGGCGCCTGGACCCTCGATCACCTGGTCGAAACCCTGCAGCACGTCGTTGCCCGCCGCGAGTGAGCTGAGCGCGACATCGCCGGCCGTGGTCACGTGGGCGATGGCAAGGTCGCGAAATCTCAGTGGCGGGGTGAACGAGCCAGACTCAGCCACCAGCGGGGCGCTGAGCTCCTTCCATCCCGTGAAGTCGAGCGAGCCAAGGTCCGCTCTCGCCGGCTTTCCGTGCGCGTCGGAGAGGTCTGCCGTCAGGCTCCCACCTGTCGCGCCGCCGTGGACCCAGACCGTGATGGATGTGGACTGGGCAGGAAGCAACAGGCCGCCCGTCTCCGCGTCGGCGAGCCGCTGGACCATCGAGGCGAGCGACATCGAGGCAAGATCGGGGCGCGTGTACATGGCCGGCTCGAAGGTGTACGGGTCCACTCCCAGCAGCTGGGAATCCTCGCCTGCCACGCGCCCATAGCCGCGAAACACCGCGCTCCGCGCACCTGCACCGCCCAGCGGTGTGTCATCCGCAAGCTGTGATACGACACCGGCGAGAGTTGCACGCACGTCGCTGCCCACCGAGTAGGCCGCGCGGTCCGCGCCGTTGCGTTTTGCGGTCGCGATGAATGCGGACGCGAAGACGCCGATCGCGATCGCAAGCATGAGCAGAGTGGCGAGTCCCGCGTGCTGGCCTGGAGCTCGCAGCAACTGCATCGAAGCAAGGCGCGCCGCCATCGATGAGCGCACGCGCGCGAGCAGGGCAGCGAGGGGAGCCAGCGCACGGAGGAGCGCCAGGGCAAAGAACGCGCTGGCGAGGCCTGGAACCAGGAGATAGAGGGGATCGTCCCGGCCCGCCGCGGCCCGCACAGACGCGCTGCCGGCGAACCCCATTTCGGCGAGAAGCGGTACCGCGAGCAGCGCGAGGATGAGGTCGACATGCCGTCGTCGCCACCACGGCGCTTGCGGACGCGAGGTTTCGATCCGAGCGCTCAGGACGCTGTGCCGCGCCGCAAGCAGCGCCTGGCCGGCGATCAGCGCCAGCTCGGCGAGCAGGACGGCGCCGACCAGCGCGCCAAGCGCTTGCCAGTCGACGTGTAGCGCCGGCAGCGATCCAGACGGATACGCGAACCGCGCCACGGCCTCAGACGCCACCCAACCGGCCAGGAGCCCGAGAGGAGCCCCGACCGCCGCGGTCGCGGCGAGCTCGGCGAAGAGGAGCGAGGTCACGCCGATCCACGACCAGCCGCGCGAGCGCCAGATGGAGATGACATGGCGCTGCTGCGCCAGAAGCAGCCCGGCCAGGAACCACCCGCAATAGAGAGCGATGAGCAGGAGCTGCACCACGACGAGCTCGATCGCGTACGCGGCGACGGAGGACTCGTTGACGAACTGGTCGAGCGCCAGCTCCAGGTTGCTCACGACTGCGGCATCCGGCCGTGCTACGCCGAACTCGGCGTGAAGGCTCCGCAGTCTGGCCAGCGACTGCGCCGCGCCCGCGGTGCGGATCGCCTCGAGCTTCGGTGACAGAGTGATCAGCGCCACGGAGACAAGTGCCGAGGGCTGGTCGACCTTGCTTTCGGCGACGAGATTCGCGAAGTAAGTCGAGTCGTCCGTGAAGGCGGCCACCGGGGGCCCCTGCTCAGTGCCCCAGTAAGGGTCCGCGGCCTGGCGCGGCTTCCAGATCCCAGCGACGTGGATGCACACGCGGTAGCGGCCGTCGAGCACCTTGAGGCATTCCGTGTCGCCCGCGCCCAGATGGGCCGGTCCGGCGGCCGATTGGGGCAGCGTGACCTCGAGCGTCTGGCCGGCCGTAGGTGCGATGGGCCAGGTCCCGGCGACGAGGTCCACGTGTTGCGGAAGGTCTTCCATGGTGGCGATCTGCAGGTCTTGGCCTGGGTCGTTCGGCACACTGCCGTTGACCAGCGCCGGCAGGTAGGTCGCCGAGTACAGGAGCGACGAGCGAACAGCCAGGGTTCCACCGAGGTCTCCAGTCGCGTGCTGCACGTCCATGCGGAACTTGTCGTAGTCGGGCTGGGTCCACACGCCTGTCAGCCGGACCGAGACGAGGCCATTCGGTCCGAGGCCCTGGACTGTGCGGACCAGTCCGGCGTCCTGAGCTCGGGCCTGCGTGAGCGAGACCGCCGTCGCCAGCGCCAGCGCGGCTGCGAGGCCGATTGCGGTGGGCACATACGCCGTCCAGCGCGCCCGCATCTGGCGCCAGGCGAGGCGGCTGGGCGTCAGCGTGGGTTGGCGGCGATGGGGCACTTTCGGCCCCACCCTACCCTTCCTAGGCGGTCTGCGGAAGCAGCTTCAAGAAGGCTTCCTCGTCGAGGATCTCGAGCTTGAGCTTCTGCGCCCTCTCCAGCTTGGACCCGGCGCCGGGACCGGCGACCACGTAATCGGTCTTCGCGCTCACGCTGCCCACCGCCTTCCCGCCGAGCCTCCGGACCAGCGCCTCCGCGTCGGGACGGCTCATCTTCTCGAGCGTGCCGGTGAAAACGAACGTCTTGCCGGTGAACGGCCCGTCTGCAGGAGCCTCGGCTTCCTGCGGCTCGACGCCCGCCGCGATGACCTTCCGCACGAGCTCGCCACCCGGGCCGTGGAAGTACGAGTGAACCTCGTGAGCCATGTTCGGCCCGACGCCTTCGACTCGAATCAGCTCCTCCTCGCTCGCGTCGCGCAGCCGTTCGATGCTGCCGAAGTCGCCGGCGAGGAGCTGGGCCGTCGCCTCTCCGACCTGCGGGATTCCCAGCGCGTAAAGGAAGCGCCCGAGCTCAGGCCGCCTGCTCGCCGCGATGCGGTCCACCAGGTTCTGTGCGGATTTGTCCGCGAATCCATCCAGCTCGACGATCTGCTCCCTGGCCATGCGGAAGAGATCGCTGGGGTCCTCGACGATGCCCCTGTCGATCACCTGCGAGAGGGTCGCGTACCCGAGGCCCTCGATGTCCATCACGGCTGCGAAATGACGCAGCCGCTCGAGGCGCTGCGCGGCGCAGAACGGGTTGATGCAGCGGTGAGCGATGTAGGGCTCCTCGCGCACGACCTCCCCGCCGCACACGGGACACTTCGCCGGCATCTTCCAGCCGGGCTTGGGATCCTTGACGCTGACGATCTCGGGGATCACGTCGCCGGCTCGATGGATCATCACGCGAGCGCCGACGTAGACGCCCTTCTCGTTGACCTGTGCCTCATTGTGCATGGTCACGTTGCGGACCGTCACACCGCCGACGACAACCGGCTTCAGGTGCGCCACGGGTGTCAGCACGCCTGTGCGCCCCACGTAGCACGCGATCTCCTCGACCTCCGTCTCGGCCTGCTCGGGCGCGTACTTGAAGGCGATCGCCCAGCGCGGCGAGCGGGCCACGAAACCGAGCTCCAGCTGCTGGTCGAAGGTGTCGACCTTGACCACCATGCCGTCGATCTCGTACTCGAGCTCGTGCCGCCGGCGCTGCCACTCGGCGTGATACTCGATGACCTCGTCGATCGAGCCCAGGCGCCGTCGCTGCTTGTTGACGCGGAAGCCCATCTTCCCCAGGGTGCTGAGCACGTCCCACTGCGACCGCGACCTGCCCGCGGGGTCGAGCGTGTACATGAACGTCTGCAGGTCGCGGGCCGCCGTGACGGTGGGGTCGATCTGCCGAACACTGCCGGCGGCCGTGTTGCGCGGGTTGACGAAACGCGGGCGCCCGGCGGCCTCCATCTCGCGGTTCAGCTTCTCGAAGCCCGCGATGGGGAAATAGACCTCGCCGCGGACCTCGAAGACGTCGGGAAGGCCGGCCGCGGGCGTGATCGTGAGCGGCACGCTTCGGATCGTGCGCACGTTGGCGGTCACGTCCTCGCCGACGGTTCCGTCCCCCCGCGTCGACGCGCGCTGCAGGCGCCCCCTGGCATAGGTGAGGCTCATGGCCAGCCCGTCGATCTTCAGCTCGGCGCAGTAGACGACCTTGTCGCCTACCGCGGCGCGGACTCGCTTGTCGAACGCGCGGATCTCCGCCTCGTCGAATGCGTTCTGGAGGCTGAGCATTGGCGAGCGGTGCCGGACCTTCGCGAACTGGTCCGAGGCCTCGCCACCCACGCGCTGCGTCGGCGAGTCGGGCGTCAGCAGGTCTGGACGCTCCTCCTCGATCCTGCGCAATTCCAGGAACAGGGCGTCGTACTCCGCATCCGAGACCTCGGGTTTGTCGAGCACGTGGTACGCGTGCTCGAAACGGCGGATGAGCCGGCGCAGCTCCTCGACGCGGACCGCGGGATCGACGAGCTTCTTCTTCTGGCGCTGGCTCACTTGGTCAGGGGCGCCAGCATGCCGCTCAGGATCTTCAAGCCCGCCTTGTCGAATTTCACGACGAGCTCTTCGTCGGTTCGCGTGAGGGTGCTCTTCACCACCGTGCCCACGCCGAAGGACGGGTGCGTCACCCGATCGCCGCTGACGAATCGCTGCACAGGCGGCGGTCCGGGCGCGGCCTGCACCTGGCGCTCCTGGTAGCGCTCCCTGTAGCCCTGGCGTGGCGGCGCGACCGGGGCGCTGCCGCGCGGTGCGGCGAGCAGCGACTGAGGTATCTCGGTGAGGAAACGGCTCGGGAACGCGGGCTGTGAACGGCCGTAGAGGTGCCGTCGAAACGCGCAGCTCAGGTAGAGGCGGTCCTTCGCCCGCGTCATTCCGACGTAACAGAGCCTGCGCTCCTCGGCCATCTCGGTGGTCGCTCCGACCGCAGACGGATTCTCCTCGCGCTCGTCCAGCGCCCTCTGGTGCGGCAGAAGTCCCTCCTCCATCCCCACCATGAACACCACGGCGAACTCGAGCCCCTTGACCATGTGAAGCGTGATCAGGGTCACGCCCTCGCCGTTCTCGTCGTAGGCGTCGACGTCGGAGACGAGCGCCACCTCGGCGAGGAAATCCTCGAGGCCCTGTTCCGGCTCGCGGTCGTCGAAGCTTTCGGCCAGGCCGCGCAGCTCGTTCAGGTTCTCCATCCGCGCCTCGCCTTGCGGGGTGCCGTCGAGGTAGTGCCGCCGCAGCTCCATGACCTCGATCACGTGGTCGAGCAGCTCGCTCGGGCGCAGCACGCCCATGGTGGCGCGGACGGATTCGATCTGGGCGCGAAATCCCTGCAGGGCCGCGACCGCGGCCCTGGGCACGCCGGGGATCCGGGCCGGCTCCGCCAGGAGCGTCAGAATGTCGGACTCGGCCCCTCTGGCGAAAGAGTTGACGGCTTCGACGGTGACGCTGCCGATCTTGCGCGACGGCACCGACACGATGCGGGCAAAGCTCAGCGCGTCGCGCGGGTTGAAGCAGAAGCGCAGGTAGGCGACCACGTCCTTGACCTCACGCCGCTCCCAGAACCGAATCCCGCCCACGAGTCGATACGGGATGCGCCGCCGGGCGAGCACGTCTTCGAATGAACGCGACTGGGCGTTGGTGCGGTAGAGGATCGCGAAGTCGGAATAGCCGCGCTGCTCGGTCTTGCGCAGCCGCTCGATCTCGTCGGCCACGAACTCGGCCTCCTCGATCTCGTTGTAGGCCTGGGTGGCCATCACCTTCTCGCCGCCCGCCCGCTCGGTCCACAGCCGCTTTTCGGCCCTCTCGGGGTTGGCACGGATGACGCTGTAGGCCGTGTCGAGGATGGCCTGGCTCGAGCGGTAGTTCTGCTCCAGGTGCACGACGTGCGCGTCGGGATAGTCCTTTCGGAAGTCGAGGATGTTCCGCACGTCAGCGCCCCGGAAGCGATAGATCGATTGGTCGTCGTCGCCGACCACCGCCACGTTGCGGTGCTCCTGCCCGAGCAGGTTCACCAGGACGTACTGTGCACGGTTGGTGTCCTGGTATTCGTCGACCAGGACGTGCCGGAAGCGGTCGCGCCACTTCTCGAGCGCCTCGGCGTCGGTGCTGAGCAGCTCGACGAGCTTCATGATCAGGTCGTCGAAGTCGAGGCCGCCGGAACGCCTCAGCAGCTCCTGGTATGACTCGTAGACGCGGCGGATGATCTCGTCGGCGTAGCTCCGATTCGGGTAGTCCTCGGGGCGCTTCAGCTCGTTCTTCGCCTGCGAGATCGAATTGCTCAGCGCGCCGATCGGGTAGCGCTTGGGATCCAGGCGCAGTTCTTCGAGCACTCGCCTGAGCGCGGCGCGCGTGTCGTCCTCGTCGAAGATCACGAAGCTGCTGGGCATGCCCAGCCGCTGCGCCTCGCGGCGCAGGATCCTGACCGCGGTCGCGTGGAAGGTGCCGACCCACATCCTCTGGGTCGTGACCGGATCGAGAAGCGGGCCCTGCTCGCGCCCGGCGCCGACCAGCGCCTCCACCCGGGCGCGCATCTCCCGCGCGGCCTTGTTGGTGAAGGTGACCGCGAGCAGGCGGTCAGGCCAGACGCGGCGGGTGGCGATCAGGTAGGCGATGCGCGCGGTCAGGACCCGGGTCTTCCCGCTGCCGGCGCCGGCGAAGATGAGAAGCGGCCCATCGCCGTGAGTGACCGCCTCCTGCTGGGGCGGGTTCAGGCGCGCGAGCAGTGCGTCGACTTCGGGCTGAGGGGCGACCACGGGAGTTTCGAGTTTACTTGGGGAGCCTTCCACCCCTCCCATGACCCTCCCGTCCGCAAGGGAGGGAAATGGCCGATGCCAACGTTAGACTGCTCGTGGCTTTGGCTCGCGAAGTCGATTTAGGCATGCGTGACCACCTGCTCTACGAGCTGGCGCGCGATCTCAGCTCCTCCCTCGAGCTCGATGTCGTGCTCGAGAAGGTGATGGACCGCGTGATCACCCTGATGAAGGCCTCGCGGGGCTTCATCGTGCTGGTCGACCCGGGCAGCGGCACCCTTTCGGTGCGCATGTCCAGCGGCGAGGCGGACCCTGAGAAGACCCGCCAGTTCCTGGGCTCGAAGACGGTCATCGAGCAGGTCGTGAGGACAGGGCAGGCAGTCGTCGCGACCGACGCCAGCCTCGACGACCGGTTCAAGGGCCAGCAGTCGGTCATCCTCCAGAACCTGCGCTCCATCATCGCCGTGCCCCTGGTCACCAAGGGCAAGGTGATCGGCGCCGTCTACGTGGACAACCCGTTCCGGGCGGCCATCTTCGAAGAGACGGACAAGGAGTTCCTCCAGGCGATTGCCGACCTCGCCGCGATCGCCATCGACAACGCGCGCCAGTACCAGCAATCCGAGTACCTCCGCCGGCTGTTCGAGCTCCACGTCAACAAGCAGGTCACGGACTACGTGCTGGCCCGCTCGGACCACGCCGCCCCCTTCCTCCCCGGCGAGCGCCGCCACGTCACGATGCTGAACTCCGACATCGCGGGCTTCTCCGCCCTGGCCCAGCGCATGGCCGCCGAGGAGCTGGTCCGATTCCTGAATGACTACTTCAGTCGGATGATCCGGGTGATCCTCGCTTACGGTGGCAACATCGACAAGTTCCAGGGCGACGGCATGCTCGTCGTGTTCGGCGCCCCGAACCCGCTGTTGGACCACGCCGAGCGGGCCATCCACGCGGCGCGGGCCATGGTCAAGGAGATCGACCGCTTCAACCTGGAGCTCCTCGACTCGGGCCGGCCCCCCATCTCAGTGGGCATGGGCCTCGACACCGGAGAGGTGGTCGCCGGCCACGTCGGTTCGGACGACCGCATGGAGTTCACGCTGATCGGCGTGCCGGTCAACAACAGCGCGTATCTGTCGAAGGTCCGGCCCGCGCGGGTGCTCCTTTCGGAGACGACGCGGGCGCTCGTGCCGGACGGGTTTCGCGTGGCCGACTACGAGCCGCTGCTGCTCAAGGGCGCCGAGCAGCCGCAGGCGATCTACCAGCTGGAGATCGCGGTCACGGCCGAAAGCTGAGCCCGCGGATCGCCGCTTCCACGCTTCGGAATTCGCGGCGCCGGATAGTCCCGCCTAACCGGATCGCCTAGCGGGCGGCGGGCCCGATAGTCCGGCCTATCCGGATCGTGGAGCGGGCGGCCGGCCGGAGAGTCCGGCCTAACCGGATCGTGGAGGGGCCGGCGGGCCCGATAGTCCCGCCTAACCGGATCGCGGAGCGGGCGGCGGGCCCGATAGTCCGGCCTATCCGGATCGTGGAACGGACGGCCGGCCCGAGAGTCCGGACTATCCGGACCTGGCGGGGATGACTTTCAGTACGGTCCCTAGCCCTGGCACTGCCAGCGGCCGGCCCCGTAGTGCGAGTAGAGCCAGGCGGCGGCGAGCGCATTGACGCGCGGGTCGAATGGCGACTGCTTCGCGTAGGGCGTCCCCGACCATGTGCTCAGCAGGAACTGGAACAGGCCCGAAGCGCCGCTGTCGGTGTTCACCGAGTTGGGGTGATAGCGCGATTCGCACCACGCGACGTTCATCGCCCACTGCACGGCGGCGGGTCCGAGTGGACCGAACGCGTCCGTGATGTCCTTGGCGATCTCCGGCGGCGGGGCCGGGTGGTTGTTCCGCGCGGCGATGGTGGCGGCCTGCGCCTGGGCCGCGGCCAGCGCCTGCTGCTCGGCCTGGTAGGCGGCCAGGCCCTGCTTGAGCTCTTCCGACCACGCCTGTGCCTGCGCCATCTGGGCTGCCTTCACCCGCTTCGCGCGGGTCTCCTGCACGACCGAGAGCCGGTCGTACGTGCTCAGGTGGGTCACCGCCGCCACGTTTGGGGCGCTGGCCACGGCCGGGGCGATGCGCGGCAGGACCACCGCGACCAGGATCATCGCCCAGACCAGCACCGCGCGCAACAGTGGAAGCAACCCTTCCGCTCCTCCTTGGACGCGCCCTACCCCTGGGGCGTTCTTCAGGCCTGAGCTCGGAGCGATGACGTCTGGATGAGCCGCTCAGGAACCGGGAAAAGGGCACCTTACCAAAAAGACCCCGACCCTGGCGAGACCTTAAGCCGTCCCGAGCCCGGCCGCGGGCAGGACCCCGACCGCCGTCTTGACCTGGTACGCCACGACCGGTTCGGCAAAGCCCTTGAGTTCGAGCTGAACCTGCCTGGCGACCATTTTCTGGTCGTCCAGCCAGATCCTCACCCGCCGAAATGCCTCCTCCGAGAGCGTCACCTCGCCTGCCGCGGAGCTGGCCTGTAGCCGGGCGGCCAGGTTCGTGACGTCCCCCAGCACGCTGACGTTGGCGGCATCGACGAGGCTGCCCACCACCGCCGGCCCCACGGCAAGGCCGGCTCCCACAGGGAGTCCGGCGAGGGCCGCCTTGTCGATGATGCCGATCGCAGCCCGCAGGGCCTGCAGGCTGTGGTCGACGGTCTGCCCGGAGATGTTGAAGGTGGCCATGATCGCGTCCCCGGCGAACTTGTCGACGAGGCCCTGCCGCCGCGTCACCTCCTGTGTCGCCCACCGATGAAGGGCGGCGACCCGGTCGGCAACCTCGGCCGGCGCCGCCCGGCCTGCCATCTGCGTGTAACCACGGACATCGGCGAAGAGGACGGTGACCATGCGCTCGCCGGTGGCTATCCGGGGTGGCGTCGGTGCATCGGCCGCTCCGTCAGTCATGGAACCGACTTCGAGCCCCAGCGACTCGGCGGTCTCACGCGCGAGCTTCGCCCCGAGCAGGGCACCGAGCGACTCGGCTTCCGAGACGATTCCGCGCAGCCGGAGGCGAGCCGCATCGACCTCGCCCACATGAAACTCCGCGCGGGCGAGGCCGCGGCCCTGGTGCCAGGCGTCAAGGAGCAGTCCTCCGCGCCGCAGATCGGCATCAGCTGAGCCAAGCGCCTCGAGCGCATCGCGATGCCGGCCTTCCAGCAAGGCCAGCCAACCCTTCGCCGTGGACATCCTCGGCGACGCCCGGACCTCGCCGCGGACCGGCAAGGCTTCGATGAATGAGCGCAACCATGCGGGGTCGTCGGCGGCTTCGGCCACAGAGTGCACCGGCGAGGCCAGGTGGCAGCTGTCGCGGGGGACGGTCTTGGCGTCTTCGAACGCACCGCGCCGGTTGCCACGCGCCAGCTCGAACCGGACGAGCGCGGTGGTGTGGTAGTTGGCGTCCTGCACTTCGACGCGGCTCGAGATCGGCGGCATCACCCGCGCGGCTTCCTCGGGCCGCATGCACTCCGTCAGCGCATGAGCCAGGAGGATCTGGCTCCGCCACACCTGCTTCTGGTGACCGGCCTCGCTCGCCCGCTGAACGGCCAGGCGAGCCAGCGGGATGGCATCGATCAGGTGCCCGCGATTGATCGCCAGGAGTGCAGCGAGATAAGGTGGCGCCGAGTCTGGGTCTGCCGCCCGCACGGGTTCGATTCGGGCCGCCCACGCGTCAAGCCTCTCTCCGGCACCGAGTTCGATGGCCGTCCAGACCGCGTTGTACACAGCGTTGCCCGCCTGGAACTGGTGGCCGTCCGTGGTGGCCGCCTGGAAGCTGTCCTCCAGCAGCCGAAACCCAGAGGTGACCTCCCCCAGCCCAATCTCGCCGAGCGCCATGAAGTTCCACGACCACGCTCGGGCCATGCTCGAGCCTGCCGCCTCCGCAACCTGAGCCGCGTGCTTCGCGTTCTCCAGGCCAGGCCCGTAATGGTCGTCGAAGATGTCCAGGCCCGCGATCCGTATGTAGGCGACGGCGAGCGCCTCGCTTGGTCCGGCCGGCTCGAGCTCCTTCAGTGCGCGCTCGTACTGCTCTCGCGCCAGGTCGGATCTCAAGAGCTCCCACAGGCACCGGCCCAGCACCAGGCGGTGAGTCGCCGCCTCGCGGTGCCGCTCGCCATGCTCCAGGTCGTCGATCCCCTGCTCCAGGAGTCTCCTCGCGTTTGCCGTTTCTGCGTTTTGCCAGTAGAAGGTGCCCGCCTCGCAGAGCATCTGCGCCCGCCGCATGGGCTCTCCGACGTGAGGCGCAGCCCGCTCGAGCAGCTCGGCGGCGTCGCGATAGGCGTGCTGCCTCGCGGCGTCACCGGCGGCGGCGACACACATCGTGACCGCCTCCTCGTAACGACCCGCCAGGAGTAGGTGGTTCGCCAGGTCCACAGCGATCCGGTCGCCGCCAGACGCGAGGTGGTCGGCGACCCTCGAGTGGAGCTGCCGGCGGCGCGTCCCCACCATGTCCTCGTAAACCGCCTCCTGGGTCAGGGCGTGACGGAATCGATAGCGACCGGATGCCTGGTCTTCCTCCTCGATCAGCTGCGCGGCTGCGCAGCCTTCGAGCGCCGACAGCACCGAATCCCCATCGATCCCGGTTACCGCCGCCACGGTCGCGAGGTCGAACGAGCGGCCGACGACCGAGGCGGCCGAGAGGACCGTCACATGCTGGGGCGCGAGGCGCTCCAACCGCTGCAGGATCGCTTCCTTCACCGTCGGCGGGATCCGCATCTCGGCGAGCGGCCTGCGATCCCATCCGGTCTCCGTCCGGAAGACATCCCCGCGGTCGATGGCGTCGCGCAGCATCTCTTCGAGCACGAACGGGTTGCCCTCGCTCCTGTCGTGCAGGAAGTCCCTGAACTCGTCAGTGATCGTGGCCTCGTCGAAGATCCTGCACACCATGTCGGCGATTCCCTGCCCGTCGAGGGCCTTGAGCTCCACGACTTCCACCTGGCCGGAGCGTCGCCAACCCTGGATCGTCGGGAGCAATGCGTGCCGGCGGTGCATCTCGTCGGTGCGGTACGTCGCCACGATGAGCACATTGGTCGAGCGCAGCCGCCGGGTCGCGTAGTCAAGGAGCTCGCGGGTCGCGGGATCGGCCCACTGAAGGTCTTCGAGGATGAGCATCAACGCCCTGGAACCGGCCGCGTCCCGCAGGAGCAGCAGCATCGATTCGAAGAGCCTGAGCTTGGCCTGACCCGCATCGCCGGCGGCGGAGGCCGGGCGGCCCATCTGCGGAAACAGCTGTGCCAGCTCCTCGGCGGCCGGCCCGAGACGTGCGCGAAGCGGGGCCAGGTCCGCCTTCGCCAGGTAGTTTCCGATCGCCTCCAGGAACGGCAGGTACGGGAGGGCGAGCTCCGCCTCGCTGCACGCGCCTGAGACGACGACGCATCCCAGGGTGTTCGCGCGCGCGGCGAGAGCCCTGACGAGGCGGGTCTTCCCCATCCCCGCCTCGCCGCCGACCATGACCACACCGCCATCGCCTCGGAGCGCTGAGAGCAGGGCGTCTTCCACCGTCGAGAGCTCGGCGTCTCTGCCCACCAGGACTGGGCACAGCACGCGTGAGAGCGCCATGTGCTCGCCGATTCTAGGAGGTCAGAAAAGGTGGGTCAGAAAGCGCCTCAAGGGCTTGCGTCCGACGGGTTCCACGTAAGCCGGAAGGATCTCCTTCATCGTCCTGAAGGCGAGCTCGGTCAGCGCGGTCGGGTCCTGGCGAGAGGTGCCGATCGGCTCGCCGATCACCACCCTGATCCTCTTTCTCAGCCAGAGGTCTTTGGTCCCGGAAAGCGCGATCGGGATCACCGGGACGCCCGCCTTGATCGCGAAATGGGCGAAGCCTTTGTGAAAGGGCAGGAGCTCACCCTCTCGAGGCCCGTAGTTGGCCTCGGGGAAGATGGCGATGGCCCCACCGACCTCCAGGCACCGGTCCACATGGTGGAAGAGCGCCTGGTCGCTGTGCCGGTCGCGCACCACCGGCACGTAGCCGCCGGTCGTGCGGATCACCCACCACTGAAACCGCCGCGTCACGAGGAGGGTCGGATCGGCGAGGAAGTGCAGCCGCGGCTCGACCGGGAGGAGGAGCAGCAGCGTGAACTCGTCGAGCCAGTTGAGGTGGTTGGCGATGACGACGTAGTTGCCGCGGCGGGGGATGTTGGCACGGCCTGAGACTTCGAACGCGAGCAGCAGGCGCAGGAGGGGCACGCCGAGCAGCCGGGCGAGTCGATACGGCAGGTTGGCGCGGCGGCTGACGGGAAGCAGGTCTGCCGGCGGAAGCGCGGTGCTCGCCACGGTGAGGCGAGTCTAGGCCGCTACAGCTCCAGGGCCCACTCCAGGAACCGGTTGTAGGTGCCGAGCGCGGCCTGGATCGCGTGGGCCGCGTTCCTCAGCGTGGATGCCTGCGCCGGCGAGAGCTTGCCGGCATTGGCGTACGCGTTGACCTCGTTCGCGAAGGCGTTGAGCTGGTTGTGAGCCGCGGTGTTGTCGCCACGGGCGGCCGACGCCGAGGCCGCGTCCAGCCTGATGGTCAGGCTGTTCTTCTGACCCTTGTTGAGCCCCGACAGGCTCTGGAGATACGCGCTGAGGGTGCCGAGCGCCTGCTGCGTGGTCTGCACCGAGACCTGGGCGGTCGTCTGCCCGAGGGTGCCGTCGTCGTCCTTGACTTTCAAGGTGACCGCGTAGGTGCCGGCGGCGGCGTAGGAGTGCGTGGCCGAAAGGCTGGTCGAACCGCCGACCGGAATCGAGGTGGTCGAGGTCGTGCCGTCGCCAAAGTCCCAGGTCGCGGTGTGTGAGTCCATGTTCCCCGAGTCCGCAAAGCTCCCGTGGAAGCTCAACGGCTCGTTGGGCGTGGTCACGAGGGCCGGTGAGCTGACCCCGGCGATCTTCGCCGCCGGCGTGACGTCCGTCCCGACGATCGACAGGGTGGTCGAGCCGGTCATGCCGCCGTCGTCGGTGACCTGGAAGGTGATGACGTAAGTACCCTCGTCGGCGGTGGTGTAGCTCCACGCCGCACCTGAGCCGCTCGCGAATGGGCTGCCGTCCTTGGTCACGGTCCACGAGAGCCTGAAGCCGGCCGCGTTGTCGGCGGCGTCTGGGCTCGTTCCGGCGCCGGTAAGAGGCACCACGCTGCCCTCAGGACTCGTTGGCGGATCGCTGGTGATCGTGGCCGACGGCGAGACGCCCGCCACGTCGACGGTGAAGGTCGCGCTGTTCGACAGGCCGAGCGCGTCGGTGGCCGTGACGGTGACCACCTGCCCGGGCGACTCGTCGCCGGCCGCTTCGGTCCACGACCAGCTGCCACCCGACGAGGAGGCCGCGGCGACAGTCCCGGCGTCAGCGGTCAGGGTCACTGCCGAGCCGTTCGGATCGGCGAACGTTCCGCTCTGCGAGGCCGCGGTGCCCTCGTTGACCGAAACGACCGGCTGGCTGGTGGTGAGGGTCGGCGGGAGGGCGGCACCCTGCCCGGCGACCCACGTCTTGAAGGCGAAATCGCGCCCGAAACTGCTGCCTGTAAGCCAAGCGCAGCCGTCGCAGGCGACGTAGAGCTGGCCGCCGAGATAGCCGTCGATCGCCCAGCTGTCGTACCAGGTGAAAACCCCGATGGATCGCACGACGATCGCGTAATGCGATCCCGCGACGACTGGGACCCCTGGGGAGAACCCGAAGTCGTGGAACTGCTTGCAGCAGGTCAGCCTGCCCACGAAGGTGGTCGAGCCCAGCGCCGTTCCGTTAGGAGCGCCGTTTGCGCCCACCCCGTCGATCTCGACGGTCAGGCTCACCGCGCCGGAGAAAGTGTCCGAGGCAAGCGAAACCCGGTCGACCCGGCCGCTCGTCCCGGCGGTGAACGTCTGGGCCATCTGGGGCAGGTGCTGCAAGCTGATGGTGAGGGTCTGGGACTGGTCGAGGGTGTCGGTGGCGGCCTGAGCCG
>DATEHQ010000108.1:0-17148 GCA_035279525.1 Candidatus Dormiibacterota bacterium | reverse complement strand
CCGGCCGCCCAGCCAGAGCAAGTCCAGGCCAAATCTCTCGAGCCGGTCCTTCGCATCCCCTGGCGCCGGACCTGGGCTCCAGTTTTCGACGACCTGGACGACGACCGAGCCGTCCGGCAGCCGGTAGTCGACCTCGAGCGTTCCGGCCGCGTCGAGACGCACGCCGTCGTGGCTCGTCGATTCGAGCCACCAAGGGTTCATCAGCTCCATCCCGATCCGCCCGCCTGGCCGGAGATGCCTGACCGCGGCCGCCAGGTTCTCATCGGAAGTCAGGATGCTCGACGGCCCAACGATTAGATCAAAGCCGAGATCGAATCGCGGCCCAAGGGCCATATCGGCGATGAGGGTCTGGTGCAGCTCGATGCCGGGGATGCGTCGGCGAATGTGCTCGAGCATCCTCGGGTGGGCGTCGATCCCGACGAGCTCGATACCAGCGCGGCTGAGCGGCGCGGCGAGCCGGCCCGCGCCGATGCCCAGATAAAGGACAGGTGGCTCCGCGTCGAGGCCCCAATCGAGCCACGGCCACAGGTCGTGAGCCTCCGGCAGGGCCGCGTAGAGGTCGGCGAACGCCGGGTCGGGATGCGCGGGGTCGTCACGAACCTGCGTGGGCCGAACCCGCGCTGGCCGCGGGTCGGGCCGCCGGCTCGACCTTGACCCCGTGCCAGGACGCGACACGTCCTTGATGTTGGCAGCCGCATTGCTCGGCGTGCGGTAGTGCCGGCGACGCTACGCCGCGCGGCGGAGGAACTCGACTAACGGGGTTCGGCTTCGCGGCCGCCGCGATATCGTGTTCGGCCGCACTCATGTCGTTTGTCACGAGGCTCTCCCTCCACCTCGGCACCGTGGTCGTGCTTGGCGTCATCGCTCTCTTCGGGGCGGGCCTCTACGCCGCGAGCCAGGTGCAGCAAGACCTGCTGCCGGACATCTCCATCCCCGCGGTGATCGTGATCACGCCCGACCCGGGCGCCTCTCCGCAGATAGTGGACGGCCAGGTGACGATTCCAGTGGTCAACGCCGTCGAAGGCGTGAGCGGGGTGGACACCGTTCAGTCCACGTCGAGCCAGGGAGCCTCGCTGGTGTTCGTCCTGTTCAAGGACGGGACCGACCTCAAGTCCGCCGAACAGGACGTGAATGCGGCGGTGGCCCAGGCGCGGCCTTTCCTGCCCGCGGCCGCGCCCGCGTCTACCGTGCAGACCTTCTCGACCAACAGCATCCCGATCCTCGAGTACGCGGTGTCGGCGAACGAGCCGCTGGGCGACCTCGCCGGCCAGCTTCGCGCGGATGCTCTGCCCAAGCTCAAAGGACTCGCCGGCGTTTCTTCCGTGGTCATCACCGGCGCGCCCACGGATGAGGTCGACGTCACGCTCGACCCCGTCAAGCTGGCGGCGCACGGCGTGGTCGTCGCCCAGGTCGCGTCCGTTCTTCAGCAGGCGTCGGTGGTGCAGTCGGTCGGCTCGATCAAGCAGGGCTCGGCCACCATCCCTCTGCAGGTCACGGGTTCGCTCACCAGCCTGGACCAGATCGGGAAGCTCACGGTTTTGCCGGCCGCATCGCCGGCGGCGAAAACCCCGCCCGCGCCGGTGAAGATCAGCGACCTCGGCACGGTCGCGCTCGCGTCGGTCCCCGCGGACACGATCACGCGGACCGACGGCAAGCCGAGCATCGGCCTGCAGGTGACCAAGGGGCCGAGCGCCAACACTGTCACGGTCGCGAACGAGGTCAAGAACGTGCTGCCGGGCATCGAGGGCTCGATCGGCAACGGCGTCGTCTTCAAGTCGATATCCGACCAGGCGACCCCGATCACTCAGGCGATCGGCGACATCCTTCGGGAAGGACTGCTCGGCGCGACGTTCGCGGTGCTCGTGATCTTTGCTTTCCTGCGCAGCGGCCGCGCCACCATCGTGGCCGCCATCTCGATCCCCCTCTCGCTCATGGTCGCGCTGATCGTCCTGTGGTGGCAGAACATCACGCTGAACATCCTCACGCTCGGCGGAATGATGGTCGCGATCGGTCGCGTCGTCGACGACTCGATCGTCGTGCTCGAAAACATCAGCCGCCACGTGACCGAGGGTGAAAAACCGCTTGTGGCCGCATACACCGGCGCCCGCGAGATCACGACCGCGGTCGCAGCTTCGACGCTGACGACCGTCGCCGTGTTTCTCCCGATTGCGCTTCTCACGGGCATTGCCGGCAGCTTCTTCAGGCCTTTTGGTCTGACCGTCGTGGTCGCTCTGCTCGCCTCGCTCGTCGTTGCCGTGACGGTCGTTCCTCTGCTCGCCTCGCGCCTGCTTCCTTCGCTTCACGGCAAAGGCGTCGAGCGGCGTCTCCAGTACAGCTGGATGCAGCGCGTCTACGTCCCGGTCATCCGCTGGGCGACGGGACACCGGCTGATCTCGATCGGCATCGCCGCGCTGGTGTTCTTCGCCTCGATGGCGCTGGTCCCATTCCTCCGCATCAACCTCCTCGACCAGTCCTCGAGCCCGGACTTTCCGATCGCGATCACCATGCCGGACAACTCGACGTTGACTCAGACCGATAAGGAGACGCAGCGGGTCGAGGAGCTGATCCGCGGCGTTCCAGGGATCACCTCGTACCAGGCGACGGTCGGCGGGATCAGCGATCCCTTCGCGCCGCCGGGCACGGTGCCGGCCGACCCGACGCGCGCGAAGGTGCTGGTGCTCGTGCAGAACGGCCAGTACGACACGGCGTTGAGCGGAGTGAAGCGCGCGGTGGGCGGGTACACGGGGCCGGCCAAGGTCGACGTGGGCCAGGCGCAGAGCAGCTCCAACGCAAGCAGCAGCCAGATGCAGGTCGACGTGAGAGCCACAGACCCGGCGGTCCTCCAGCAGGCGAACGACGCTGTCCTCGCGGCGCTGTCCGGCGTCAAGGGGGTCAGCGCGCTGCAAACGAATCTCGTCTCTTCGAAGCCCCAGTACCAGCTCATCCCGACGGACAGGCTGGCGAGCTCCGGCCTTACCGTGCAGCAGCTCGCCCTCATCGTCGCCCAGGACGTCAACGGCATCGTGGCGACGCAGGCCATCCTCCCGCAGGGGCCCGTGGCGGTACGCGTCCAGCTCCCACCCGGCACAGCGGACACGGCGGCCGCGCTGGCGAAGGTCCCCATCCCGACCGCGGCAGGTGTCGTGCCTCTTTCCGCGCTCGCCTCGATCCAGGAGGTCACCGGTCCCCAGAGCGTCAACCGCGTCAACGGCGAACGTGACGCGACCATCACGGGGACGATCACCGGCAACAACACCACCGCGGTTCAGGCTGACGTGAACAAGGCTTTGAGGAACGTGTCGTTGCCGTCGGGCGCGACTGTCTCGACCGGCGGAGTGTTCGCGCAGCTGTCGAACGTGCTCACGCAGTTCATCTACGCGTTCGTGGCGGCGATCGCGCTCGTCTACCTGATCATGGTCGCGACCTTCAGGTCCCTCCTCAAGCCGCTGGTGCTGCTGGTGTCGATTCCATTCGCCGCCACCGGCGCGGTCGTCGCGCTGTTCGTCACCAACACCTCGCTTTCGCTGCCCGGTCTCATCGGAGTCCTCATGCTCACGGGCATCGTGGTCACCAACGCGATCGTGCTGCTCGACCTCGTGGAGCAGTATCGGGACCGCGGTTTGAACCTGCACGACGCGCTCATCGAAGGTGGGCGGCACCGGCTGAGGCCGATACTCATGACGGCGTCGGCCACGATGCTGGCACTTCTCCCGCTCGCGGTGACGGGCGGCAGCGGGGGTGTCGGCGGCGCGTTCATCAGCGGTCCGCTCGCGATCGTGGTGATCGGCGGCCTGTTCACGAGCACGCTGCTCACGCTCGTGCTCGTGCCCGTCCTTTATTCGTTGGCTTCGCGGTTCGCCGGGCCGCGCGCCACGCGAGACCTCGACGCCATGCTCAACGCCGCGGAGGACAGGCGGTTCAAGCCGCTCGGCGGAAGGGCTTCGGAGCCGGTCGCGGTGGTGGCCGCACCTCCGCCGCCTGCGCCGGAACCGCGGCTCTTCGAGGTCGCGGTCACGATCGAGCCCGCGCCCGGGGCGACGGGCGATCCCGAAGTGCTCGACGCGCTCAAAGAGGTTGGGATGACCGTCACCCCCATGGACGGGACCGCGCAGATGAGGATCGTGGTGCCGCGGGTAAAGGCGCCCTCGGAAGAGGCGGCGGTCGAAGAAGGCCTGGGGGCCGTGCGGAACGTGATACCGGCCGAGGGCTACGTGCTCTCGGGCGAACGGGCGGTGGAGGAGGAGCTGGCCCCCGCTTAGTCCGGCGAATCAGGCATCCGGGCCGCCACAAACCCCGGATAGTCCGGACTATCCGGGGAAGGGTGCCACTGCTACCGGTAGAACCGGCGCCAGCCCACCTTCTCGAAACCAAGGCGCTCCAGGATTGGCGCCGACATCGGGCCGCCCCAAACGCACAGCCCCTCGACCTGCGCCTCACGAGCCATCTGCACTCGCGCCGCAACCATCGTGCGGTACACGCCGCGTCCGCGGAACTTGAGGCGCACGCCGCCGCCGTTGACGATTGCACCCGCGGGTGGGTACAGGCTCAGGCCCGCGCTGCCGGCCGGCTCGCCGTCCAGGCTCGCGAGGATCAGGCGCCGGTTGCCGGCCGCGATCTGGTTCTGCCGGCGCCGCTCGAGCAGGCGCACGTAGCCGCGGCCGGTGGGGACGATGCGGCCGCCGAACGCCTCGGCGTTGATCGCATCGACCGCGCGGAACGATTCGAGGTCGGCGAGCCCATCGCGGAGCTCGAGCCCGGGGACGGCCTGTGCCGCGAGCTTGCCGTCGATCGGGAGCACCATGACCGCCGATTCGGGCGCAAGCGAATCCGGCAGGACGCCGTGCGCCGCCAGGAAATCGCTGAAGTTGGCCGGCTCGGTGTCGGGGTCGAGCACCCACATCAGAGGCAGGCGGCGGGAGCGGAGCAGGGCGTCGACCTCTTCGATGACCTCGTCCGCCTCCTCCGCGCGGCACCGGATCCACGAGGCGCTGTTTGGGCCGGGAATCGGAAGATCCGGCTGCAGCACGACCCGATAGCGAGGCGTCTCGATCACCTCGAAACCCGGCGCCGGCGGCTGCCGCCAGCCGTTGGCCCAAGCCACCAGCCCCTGCGATACTGCGCTCATGAGGCCATTGTCCTGGGAGCTGACGCGCATCGCTGCGGCGGCGCTTGGGATCGCCGTGCTCGCCATCCTGGTGGCTTTTGCGTACGCGATGGTGACGGTTCAGCCGACCCTGGCAAGCGGGGTCGCGGCGGTGGCTGCGGCTCTAATTGCCGGAGCCGGCATTCTGTATGCTTGGCGCGAGCCGGGCCGCTAACCGGAAAACCGGCCTGTAAAGCCGCCTTTTTCGAATTCACCACGGAGTGTCCATGGACTCCCTCCACGCGATAGGTTTCTACGTGTCCAGCGGCGTTTCGCTCGCCGGCGCGCTCGGAGTTGCGCTGCTTGTGTCACGAGATCAGCGTGGGATATCGATGGGAATCCTCGGCCTGGGCCTCGCCGGCATATACCTAACGCTTTCCGCGGGGCTGGCGGCGATCGTCGCGCTCGTCTGTTACCTCGGGTGCGCTGCGTTGATCGCGAGCGCGCAGTACCGGCGCCTTGAAGCGGTGGTCGGCGGCACCTGGCGCCAGGCCGGCGCGATCGCGGCCGCAATCCTCCTGGCGATCGTTGCCTACTCGGCGTTCCGCGGCGATTTCGTGCACGCGTCCTTTTATGGAGGGACGTTTGGCGCGGCCAACCTGGGACGCGCCTTCTTCGCGCATGACGCGCTCGCGACCGAGGCGGTCGCCGCCATCGTCTTCGCCGCACTGGGCGGAGCTGCCGCGGTCTGGCGAGTGCGGGAGCGCGGCCGGTGACCGCAGGCCTGGTCGCGACCTTCTTCGTCGCCGCGGGACTTATCGCCGTGGGCGCATTCACGGCCGTTTGGCGGCGTGATCTGACCGCGGCGCTGGCATCGATCCCGCTGATGTTCGCCGGGGCCGGGGTCGCGTTCGCGGGTGTCGCCCGTTTCGCGGCGGCCGGCGGTCCGCAGCTGTTCGGCCAGGAGTTCGCGGTGATCCTGGCGATCGCCGCGACCGCGCTCGTCGCCCTCGGACTGGGGATCGCCGGCAGGGAGGCCACTCGCTGAGCGTCCTGAGCCTCGCCGGGTACGTCATCGCGGCGGCGTCAGGAGCGGCATCAAGCTCCCGGGCTGCTTCCACGCCTTTCGATCCGTCGACCACGCTGCCGTGGGCAGTCCCAGTCTTGCTCATAGTTCCGTTCGCGACCTTCGCGCTCGCGCTGTCGAGCGTGCGCACGCGGCGGTCCGCCTCGGCCACGACGATGCTGGGGACTTTCGTGACGCTCGCTCTGACGCTGCTGGTCGGATGGGCGCTCACGAAGAAATCGACCTCGTATGTGGCGACCTACCAGTACATCAACCTGTCGGTCGCCTTCTCCGGGCCGAGCAACTTCCAGTCCTTCGCCATCAACCTCGTGCTGCACGTCGACCACATGGTCATCGCGGCACTCGTCGCGATCGAGCTCTGTGTGCTCGGCGCAATCGGGTGGCACGGCGTGATGGGACGCTCCGAGCCGGGCGCGGCGCGATTCCACGCCGTCGTCACCGCGCTGCTGTTCGCCAGCGTCGGCGTGCTCATGAGCTACGACCTCGCGGAGCTGTTCGGATTCTGGGCGATCGGCGGCGCGCTCACCTTTCTCCTGATGGCCCACCGGTGGGGCCTCGACGAGCCGGCGAGCCGCGCGCGGGTTGCGCTGGCGCTGCCGTTCCTCACGGACCTGTGCCTGCTGTGCGGCATCGGATGGCTGTACGCGCGCTATGGCACGCAGAACCTGAGCACTTTGATTCCGATCCTCCACACCAACCCCGGCTGGACGGTGCGCTCGCTGGTCGTCGCGGCGGTGCTGCTGGGGCTGGGGATCGGAGGGCGTCTCGCGCTGTGGCCGTTCACTTTCTGGATCACGCAGACGGCGGTGACCGCCCCGGCAGCCGCGTCGGCGATCGCGCAGGCGGTGTGGTCGATTTTGGGCATCGCCGTGCTCTACCGCGTCATGCCGATCGTGATCGCGTCCAACACCCAGACGGTGACGGCCTTCCTGATCGCGTGCGCGGTCGCCGCGATCGCCGCCTCAGTGATCGCGCTGGCCGGCAACGAGCCTCGGCGGAGCATCGCGCTGGCCGGATCGACCGCGGTCGCGATTGCGGCGGCGGTCGTGGTCTCGGGATTCCGCAACCAGTCGAGCACGTTTGCCGCGGCGGGGTTTGCCGCGGTGCTGGCGGTCGCTCCCGCGCGCACCGCTGCATGGCTGGCGATCTCGTCCATCGCCGGAGCGATGCGCACCGACGCGCTCGACGAGATGGGCGACGCCTGGAACCGCATGCGGGGCAGCGCCGCCGGACTTGCGGCGGGAACGGTCGTGATGGGATTCGCCGCGTCCGGCGCGCTCGTGTACGGCGTGCCGTCGCGCTCCCGGCTGGGGATCGCTCTGGGCGAGGCGGTGGTGCTCATGTCGATCGCCGGGTTGCGCATCTTCCTCGCGGCCGGCTTCGGCCAGCTGCGCAGACGCAGGGCCTTCGAGCCGGACCGCGTGCGCGAGGCGCCCCAGCCCGCGGTCACGTGGCCGTACTGGCTCGCTCTCGGTGGCGCTGTCTTTCTCGTCGCCTCTTTGTCGAACGCCTGGCTCAACTTCCTCGACGGCCACAAGCATCCGAGCTCACCAGTGCTCGCGTTCGTGATCTGGGGCGTGATCGCCGCGTTCGGTTTCGCGGTCGTCGCGGCCGCGTACACGCTCGACCGCGACGGTGCCATCGCCGCGTCACTGCGTGCGGGCGAGTGGCTGCGCCGCGGGAGCACGGGCGTTTATGCGGTCGTCGACCGCTTCCTGGTAGCGCCGACGACCGACATCGCGCGACGGATCGGGGACTGGATCCCCGCCGGTGACACCGCGCTGGCTCGCTTCGCCGGAGCGACCGGTGAGCTGTCGCTTTCGGCGATGCGACTGCCGGCGCTGCCTTTGCTCCTGGTCCTGGCGGTCGTGCTCGCCGTCTTGTTTGCCGTGGTCGGACCGGGAGTCATTCGATGAGCGTGTTTCTCGCGTCGCCGACTCCGCTGCCGGCGCCCGGCGCGGGAATCTTCACGTCGCCGTTCCTTCTTTCCCTGCTCATCTGGACGCCGGTGGTGGTCGCGGCAACGATCGCGTTCATGCCCAATCCGCGAGGTCGCTACGACACGCTGATCAAGCAGATCGCCTTCTTCACCAACCTGGCGCTGATGGTCCTGTTGTTCATCGCCTACAACCAGTTCGAGAACTTCCTGCCGACCGTGCAGTACGAGGAGAAGATTCCCTGGCTGCCCGCGATAGGGGCGAGCTATCACCTCGGAGTCGACGGCGTCGGGATCACGATGATGATGCTGTCGGGCCTCATCGGCATCGCGGCGGTGCTCGCCTCGCTCGGCATCCGCGAACGCGTGCGGTCCTACTTCGCGCTGCTTCTGCTCGCGCAGGCGTCGGTCAACGGCGCGATCGCGGCCCACGACCTGTTCGTCTTCGTCCTGTTCTGGACCGCATCGATCGTGCCGATTGCGCTGTTGGTCTCGGGGTGGGGCGGACCCCGGCGCGCGGTCGCCGCCGGAAGGCTCATCGGCTACTGGGGAGCGGGCGCGGCTCTGCTTGCGGTAGGCGTTCTCGCGCTCTACGCCGCAACGGGCGGGCAGTCGTTCGACATGGAAGTTTTGCTCAAGGCTCCGCTGTCCTCGCGCGTGCAGCTCGGCATCGGCGTCGTGATGATCCTGGCCGCAGCGACGCGGCTGCCGCTGTTCCCGCTGCACGGATGGGCGCGCGACGTGCTGTCCGAGGCTCCGCCGGGCGTGGTCGTGGTCGTCGCCGGCGCGGCGTCGCGACTGGGCGCCTACCTGCTCCTGCGCACCATCCTCGAAGGAGCGCCGGCGGCCGCGCATTTGCTGTCGCCGCTCCTGGCGGCGCTTGCCGCGTTGACGGTCGGTTACGCCGGGCTCGCGGCGCTGCGCACGGTCGACGTGCGGCACGCGGGCGCGTACCTGGCGATGGTGCCGGGTGGGATCACGGTGCTCGGTATCGCGGCCGTCTCGCCGCTGGGAATCGCCGGGACGGTGCTGTCCCTGTTCACGGGAGGCCTGGCCGCGGCGCTGATCAGCGGCGTGTGCGCCACTCTGGCGGAGCGGGCGCAGTCGCGCAGCGTGCTGGTGCTCAGCGGCCTCGCGCCGCGAATGCCAAACGTCGCATGGCTGATGTTCATCGCCGCGCTCGCCGTGCTCGGCGTGCCGATCCTCTCCTCGTACATGTCGACGGTCATGACATTCTTCGGCGCATTCAAGACGCAGCCCATCGGCGCGTTCGCGGTCGCGCTAGGGCTCGCAATCAGCGCGGTGGCGCTTGCCGTGCTGCTGCGCCGCGTCTTGTTCGGCGCGCCGCTGCCCGATGCTCCGGGCGCATCGGACGCATCGCTGAGTGAGACGTGGTACCTCGGCCTGCTCGCCGGCGCGCTGCTGTGGGTCGGACTGTTTCCCGGCGGGCCCAAGATTCCCGGCACCGACGTTCCGCTGTTCGACCCAGGCCTTATCAACCAGATGTCGGCGGGCATCTCCGACATCGCGTCGCCGTACGTGCTGCCCACGCCGGCCACGACGCATTGATCAGGTATTTCGTCCTGCTGCCGGAAGCGCTCGTGGTCGCGATGGCCGTCCTGGTGATGGTCGCGGGACGCTTCGCGTGGCTGCCGCGACCGTGGAGGTCCTATGTGCCGCACGCGGCGGTCCTGGTTCTCCTCGTCGCGCTCGGCGTCGAGCTGTGGGCGGGCGCCACGAACAACGTCTACTTCGGCGGCGCGCTGCTGCAGGACCGCTTCGCGCTGTTCGTCAAGGCGGCCGCCATCGTGAGCGCGGCGGCGCTGATCGCGTCGACCGACTGGGTGAGCGAGGACTCGGCCTACCTCGGCATCGCCATGCCGCTGCTCGCGGCCTTCGGCGTGATGGTGGCGGCGTCGGCCGCCGACCTCGTCGGGCTCTGGGCCGGCCTCGAGCTGACCGCGGTCTGCGGCGTGGTGCTCGTATCGCTGCGGCGTCCCGACCTGGGACTGCGTTTGCTGGTGGCGGGCGGCATCGCGAGCACGCTGCTGCTGATCGGGCTCGTCTTCATCTACGCCACGACCGGCAACTCCGACCTCGGCGCCATCCGAGGCGCGATCACGGGCGAGCCGGCGACGCTGGCGGTGGTCATACCCCTGCTGCTGCTCATTGCCGGACTCGCGATTCGCGCGGGGCTGGCGCCCTTCCATGTCGCGTCCCTGCCGGTCGAGCTCGGGGCTTCGCCGGTGGGCGCGGCGCTGGTCGTCGGCATGGCCGCGATGGCGGCCGGCGTGGTGGCCATCAAGCTGACCTCCGCGCTTCTACCTCTGGGCGATTCGTACGCGCCGTATGCCGAGGTCGTGGCAGCGATCGCGATGGTAGGCGGAGGCGCGGCCGCGCTGGCCGTGCGCTCGCCGCGCCCACGGATGGCGTACATCGCGACGTCGCAGCTGGGGTGGCTGGCGGCGGGCGTGGCAACGCATTTCCGGTCGGGCTTTGGGGCGGCGCTGTTCCTGCTCGGTGCATTCGCTCTCGCGGCGACGTGCGGACCCGCGCTGCTGGGGCGCGCCGAAGGCGGCGAGCCGGCCATCGCGGGACTCGGTGCCTTGCGCCCGCTGCGCGCCGCCGGCTTCGGCCTGGCACTGCTATCGCTGGCGGGAGTGCCGCCGCTGCCGGGGTTCTTCGGCGAGCTGTCCGTGGCGGCTGCGCTGGCGCAGAGCGGGAACTTCGTGCTCCTGGGCCTCGGGCTGCTGGGGGCGCTGATGTGCGTCGCTGCCGCCGCCGGGTCGCTCCGGGTGCTCTACATCCAGAGCCCGCTGGAGGAGTCGCGGCGCGGGGCCGCCGCCGCCCTGCCGGGGATGACGGCGCTGTCGTCGTTCGGCGCGGTCGCGTTCGGGCTCGTGCTCGCGGCGTACGTGGTGTTCGGGTTTCCGATCATGGGGCTGGCCGACCAGGGGGCCGAGGCGCTGGGGCTCAGGTAGTTCGCTCAAACCCGCCAGTGCCGGCGGTCGCGGGTTTTGGTCGGTCCTGAAGCCCGCGAGTGCCGGCAGTCGGGCCGCCACCTCCCCACTGCGTGGGGAGGAGGACCTGCCCCTCAGGTACACTGCCCTCCCGACCAACCACTGCGTCGTAGCAAGCGTCCTGGAGGTCCGCCACGGCCCTGCATCGTCGACGCCCACGACCCCGTCCACGGGGTCGCCGAGGCAAACGCAGGTCCAATCACGTGCTGCTTCGTGCCGCCCTGTTCTGCCTCTTCACCGTCTCCGCGGTGAGCCTGTTCGGCACCGGCGCGACGATCGCGGTTGTCGACTATTTCGCCGGCGACCTGCCCTCGATCGACGCCATCCAGACGGCCAACCTCAGCCAGACCACGCGAATCGTGGATCGCAACGGCAACCTGATCGAGGCGCTCTATCACGAGAACCGGACCGTCGTGCCTCTGAGCAAGATCAGCGTGAAGCTGCAGCGCGCGACGATCGACACCGAGGACCGCACGTTCTACGCCAACTCGGGTGTCGACTACCGGCGGCTGCTGATCGCGATCGCGTATGACCTGACGCACCACTCGTCGACGCTCGGCGGCTCGACCATCACGCAGCAGGTCGTGAAGAACGACGTGCTGGCCACCGAAGATGCGCAGAGCCGCACGGTGAGCCGCAAGTTCCGCGAGCTTCTGCTCGCCGAGGAGATGGAGCGCCGCTACACGAAGCAGCAGATCCTCGAGCTCTATCTCAACTCGATCAACTACGGCAACGGCGCATACGGCGCGGAAGCGGCGGCCGAGACCTATTTCCAGGTCCATGCGAGCGACCTCAGCTGGGCGCAAGCGTCATTTCTTGCAGGCCTGCCGCAGGCGCCCAGCGACTACGACGCCTTCGGCACTCCCGACCAGGTCGCGGCCGTGCGCGACCGTTGGCGCCAGGTGCTCGACGGAATGGTGGCGGTAGGCGACGTCTCGCGCTCCACCGCAGACGGAATCTTCGCGAGCGACCTGATGTCGAAGATGATCGCGGCGCACAAGGCGCTGCCCGCGGCGCACAACCCACTGACGGCGCATTTCGCCGACTACATCGTCTCTTACATCAAGCAGCGCTACGGCGACCAGGCGCTGTACGAAGGCGGCCTCACGATCACGACGACCCTGGATCTGTCCACGCAGGCTGTCGCCGACAAATGGGTCAAGAGCGGCGTTCACACGTACGCCAAGCGAGGCGTGAACACGGGCGCGATGCTCGTCATGAATCCCGCCGACGGCGAGATCCTCGCGATGGTGGGAAGCGCCGACTACAACAACGCCGCGATCCGCGGGCAGATCAACCTAACGGGAGTGGATCCGCTTGGCTGGCGCGGCGTCGGATCCTCGTTCAAGGTCTACACGTACGGGGCGGCGCTGCAGGCGGGCCTCGTCACTCCCGCGTCTCTGCTGAACGACGAGACGGGATCGATCGGCGGGCACACGTTCAGCGACTGGGACGGCAAGCACGAGGGCTACATCACGCTGCGGACGGCGCTCGCGCAGTCGCGCAACCTCCCCGCGATCTGGACATACGCGACCGAGGGCGGCAACCGCGTCGTTTCGTTCCTGCACAACCTCGGGGTGACCGCACCGATCCAGTCGCCCGACGGCGTTGCCACGACCCTCGGCCCGGACGCGATGTCCATGGCCGAGCACCTCGCCGCGTACTCGGCGTTCGACAACGGCGGCTACCGCGTGGCGCCTCACGGAGTGCTGAAGGTGACGGACGCGAGCGGTCAGGTGCTCGAGTCGTTCGATCCGTCTGCCGGCCGCGTGCAGGTCATTTCCTCCGACCTCGCTTACTTGATGACCGATCTCCTGCGCGGGCCGGTGCAGCTGTACCTCGGCGACCTCGGATCCCGAGCGGCGGCCGGCAAGTCGGGCACGACCGAGGCGTACACGGGCTCGATCTTCGTCGGCTACACGCCCAACCTCGCGGTCGCGGCGTCGCTGATGCACATCAACGACGGACCGACGTGCAACTCGGGATACGCTTACCTCGCGACGACCTTTCCCACCTCCGGGTGGATGTGTCCGACCGCGCTGCTGTTCGGCGAGAACGTCGGCGTGTCGGTGTGGAAGCCGTTCCTCGAGGAGTACTACGCGACGCATCCGTGGCCCGCGATGTGGTCGCAACCGGCGGGCGTGGTGACGCGCGAGGTGTGCTCGTACGACGGCGGATACGTGACGTCGGGCGGGTACCACGAGCTCTTCCTCAAGGGGGTGGGGGAGCCGTCGTACCCGTGCGGCGCGAATCCCTATCCAGGTGAAGCGCCTTACGTGAGGCCGGCGGCACCGTCTCCCTCGCCGTCACCCAGTCCGCCCCCCTCGCCGCACTAGTCTTTCCGCCGTGCGCGCGCGGGTGTTGAACGTCGCCAATCAGGTGACCCTGCTGCGCGCGTACCTGGCGGTGCCCGTGTTCGTCTTTGCGGTGAGGGGTGAGCTTGGGGCCGTCGCGATCGTGGTGGCCCTCGCGGGTTTGAGCGACCTGGTCGACGGCACGATCGCGCGCAGGCTCGGACAGATGTCGAACTTCGGGGGCGGCCTGGATCCGGTGGTGGACGGGATCTTCATGGGAGCCTTCGTCCTCGGCATCGCCGTCGGCGGCGTGATACCTGTGTGGCTAGCGCTGGTGGTGATCGCGCGCTACCTGCTGCCGGCCGTGGCGGCCGGGATCCTGATCCTGATCGGGCGCCGGCCGAAGCTGCGGCACACTCTCACCGGGCAGATCTCGACGGTCCTGATCTTCGTGCTGATCGGGGGAGTCTGCTTGCTGCGTGGTGTGGGACAGGCACCGGGCAACCTGGTGCCGGCGGCGGAGATCGTGATCCCCATCGCCACGGTTGCCACCTACGTCCACCTGGGCGTCGCGCTGCGTCGTGGGTAGACTTGTGGGCGGTCGCGCTAAGTGGGGTGCTGGCGGTACCTTGAACCGGCAATCCGCCTTAGCCGGGCCGAATTCCGTCGCTGAGGTCTGGGTTCTCAGAACCGGCCGCGGCAAACGGCGTTGAAGGTTGGGACCTGCGCAGCTCGGGTCTCCGAACCCCGTCAGGTCCGGAAGGAAGCAGCGGTAAGGAGAGCACCCGGGGGTGCCGCAGCCATCCTGGCCCGAGCCGCGAACCGCGGTGCGGATGGGGGTCTTCGATCGAGGCGAGGGTGCGCGACCACTATTTGAATGCCTGAGTACCAGTCGCTCTATCGCAAGTACCGATCGCAGACGTTCGCCGACCTGGTCGGCCAGGACGCCGCGTCCAAGGCGCTGCAGGGCGCGATCACGTCAGGTCGCGTGGCGCACGCCTACCTTTTCTCGGGGTCGCGCGGGACCGGAAAGACGTCGGCGGCTCGGCTGCTCGCAAAGTCTTTGAATTGCACCGGCCGTCCGCGGACTTCGGCCGAGCCGTGCAACCGCTGTGATTCGTGCCTCGAGGTCTTGGCGGGGTCGGCGCTGGACCTGATCGAGATCGACGCCGCCTCCAACCGTGGAATCGACGAGATCCGAGACCTGCGGGAGAAGGTCAATCTCGCGCCGGCGCTCGGACCGTTCAAGGTCTACATCATCGACGAGGCGCACATGCTCACCGAGCCGGCGTTCAACGCCCTGCTCAAGACGCTGGAGGAGCCGCCCGCGCACGTGGTGTTCGTGCTGTGCACCACGGACGCGCAGAAGATCCCGCTGACGGTCATCGGCCGATGCCAGCAGTTCGTGTTTCGTAGACACTCGGAGGCGCACATCGTGTCGCGCCTGTCGCACATCGCTGCGGCCGAGAAGGTGGCGATCGAGCCCGCGGCGATGGACCTGATCGCCCGCACAGCCCAGGGATCGATGCGCGACGCGGTCGGCCTGCTCGACCAGCTGGTGCCCCTTGCATCTGGGCCCATATCTCTCGAGGCGGCTCGCTCGCTGCTGGGGATCGCGGATCCGCGAGTGCTTGATGCCTTGTTGGACCACGTGCTCGCCGGCCGGGCGGCGGAGGCGCTGTCGGAGCTCAACCGCATCTATGCGGAAGGGGGAGAGCTGCGGCAGGTCGTGCGGGGATTGATGGAGGGTTGTCGAGATCGGCTGGTGGCCGCGCTGTCTGCGCGTGATCAGGCGACCGCGCGGCGGTTGTCGGATGTGCTCGATGCGCTTCTGCACCTCGATGGGGAGGTGAGGCGGCACGCAGAACCGCGGTTCCTGGTCGAGGCTACGCTGGCGCGATTGGCTGTTGAAGCAGAGATAGGCGCCCCTGCGGCCGTCAGCGCTGCCATCTCCCCACCGCGTGCGGAGGAGGGCAAAGCCTCCCCACCGCGCGTGGAGGAAATCAAGCCGTCTCCGCCGGTCCGTGCCGAGGAACCGCAGTCAATTCAGGGGTGGTCGGAGGTGCTCGAAAAATTGAATCGCACCGTGCGTGCGGTTTACCTCGATGCGCAGCCCGAGGTGGACGGTTCGATGTTGGTCCTCTGGTTCAAGTACGGGTTCCACCACAAGAAGGCGCAGGAGCAGTCGGCGCAGCTCATGCCGCACGTGAAAGCCTGGCTCGGGGACGGCGTGCGGATCGATTTCCGTTTGCGCGAAAACGAAGCGGCGAAATCCGCGCCGCGTCCCGCGAGCCCGGAGGATGATCCGTTTGTGCGCGAGATCGTGCGGCGATTCGATGGACGGGTGACTCGAGTGAAAGAGGTTTCGGAATGAAGGACCCGCTGAAGATGCTCCGCCAGGTCCAGCAGATGCAGGGCCGCATGGAAAAGCTGCAGAAGGAGCTGGAAACGGAAACGGTCGAGGCATCCGCGGGCGGCGGCGCGGTGACGGTGGTGGCGACGGGAACGCAGAAAATCGTGTCGGTGCGCGTCGATCCAGAGGCGGCGGGAGACGTCGAGATGCTCGCCGACCTGGTCGTGGCGGCCGTCAACGAGGCGTTGGAGAAGTCCAAACAGATGGCCTCGGAAAAGATGTCGGCGATAACCGCCGGCATGGGTCTGCCTCCCGGCCTGCTGGGGTAGTTCTTTGGCGAGCAAGCTCGACCAGGTAGGGACTTACTGATTGCCGCAGCTTCCGGAGCCACTGGAACGCCTGGTGCAGGAGCTCTCTCGGCTGCCCGGCATCGGACCGAAGACGGCCCAGAGGCTGGCGTTCCACCTGCTACGGGTGGACCGGGTGCGTGCCGAGGCGCTGGCGGCGGCGGTGCTCGACGTCAAGGCACGGATCGGGTACTGCGAGCGCTGCTACAACATCGCCGAGGGGCCGTTGTGCGCGATCTGCGCCTCGCCGCGGCGCGACGCTTCTGTGCTGTGCGTCGTGGAGTCGGCGTTTGACGTGCTCGCGATCGAGCGGACGTCCGAGTTCGCCGGGCTGTACTTCGTGCTGCACGGGGTGATCTCGCCGATCGACGGGATCGGGCCGGAGCAGATCCACGTGCCGCGGCTGCTGGACCGGGTTCGGGACGAGGGGATCGCCGAGGTGATCATCGCCACGGACGCCGACATCGAGGGGGAGGCGACCGCCCTGTACCTGCAGCGGGTCCTGGCGCCGCTGGGCGCCCGGGTCACCCGGCCGGCCCACGGGCTGCCGGTCGGCGGGGACCTCGAATACGCCGACGAGCTGACCCTGGCCCGGGCGCTGGCGGGGCGGAGGGCGTTCTAGGCGGGTTCGGCCGTTCCAGGGGGCCCTGTTAAAGGCGCCTTGCAATCTCGCCGCGGGCGCGGGTATCATTCACGGGTTCCTCCGCCGAACAGGTTTCGTGCGCCCTGCGAAAGGGCAAAAAGCTGTTCGGTCCGGTTGGGGCCAGCACCTTGACAACTGAAGAGTGGGAAAGACTCTGAGAGTCTTAAACGACTCAGGGCGAAGGCCTTGGGTCCTCCGTTTTGGACGGAGAGTTTGATCCTGGCTCAGGGTTAACGCTGGCGGCGCGCATAACACATGCAAGTCGAGCGAGGGCTCATTTCCCGCAAGGGAGATGAGTTCCTAGCGGCGAACGGGTGAGTAACACGTGGGCAACCTTTCCTATCGCGGGGGATAACAGCGGGAAACCGCTGCTAATACCGCATGT
>DATEHQ010000107.1:0-20445 GCA_035279525.1 Candidatus Dormiibacterota bacterium | reverse complement strand
GCCCCCGTCGAAGTCCGTGCTCGATAGCTTGAGAGCCGACGAATCGGTCGTCCGCGCCAGCACGACGCGGTAGCCCTCCGCGCGCAGCAGGTCCCGCAGCCGCAGCGCCACCGCCAGCGTCGCGTCCTTCTCCGCGACCTGCCGGCCCCCGACGACGCCGACAACCCCCGGATCGGGGCCGCCATGGCCAGGGTCGATGAACACCGTCCTGGCGGCCTGCGCCGACGCCGCCGGGAACGCCATGCACGCGCCGTTCTCGAGGTTCGGCAGCGCCAGCTGTGAGGGGCCCTGCGGACCGGACCCGGACCCATGCGGCGCGAGGTCCAGGGCTCCGCCGAACGGCGTGGAGGACCGCGTGAGCGCGACGAACGTCACCGTGAGCACCAGGCACACGAGGATGAACACGGCGCCGAACAGGGCTCGCAGACTCTCTATAAGAGGAGAACTCGTGGCGGCCGTTTAGCGGCTACGAGATGCGGCTGTTCTCCGAGGTGGCCACCTTCTTGCTCGCCGTCGAATCGACGTTCAGCAAAGCCAGGATCACCATGAACGACTTTTTCTGCCAGACGGCGATGTAGTACGACTGGCTCGCCGCCGCCGCGCTGAGCACTATCGAGTTTCCGCCCAGTCCGGTGGCGCTGCCCTCGACCACCGGCACTCCGCCGGTCTGCTTGAGCTGCGACGTGCTGAAGCCGAAGATCGACTCGTTCGTGTAGCCCTTGGCGGCGGTCGCCTCATCCTTGAACTGGATCACGAAGTTGATCGCCAGCTGATAGTTCGCGGTGCCGATGTCCCCGCCGTTGGTCTTGATCGCGGAGCAATGCGACTGAGTGTCGGTGAAGAACGCGACATACGCGGCGGTCGCGCCGCTCTTCTTGGCGTCCGACCACTCGGTGTTGATCGAGTTGTAGGACGTCGGGTCTTGCGTCTTCTCTTTGGCCAGGAACGATCCGATGTCGCCGGACAGGTCGCACTTGACCATGCCTTTCGGGAGATCTCCCGACTGAACCGCCACGCTCGACACTGTCGGACCGGATGGCTGCAGCGGCGAGCCACCGCACGCGATCGCGGCCAGCAGGGCCGCGAGGCCGAACAGGGTTGTCTTGACCATTGACTCAGGCTAACAGCGGCGCCCGCAAAAGCATGCGCCCTGAAACGCATCAGAAAAAGACGGTGCGCCTCCTTCCCAGCATGTGGCGCAGCGTGCCCTGGATCCACTCGCGCACCTGCTCGCTGAGCTCGAGCACGAGCCGGGTGTCACGGGCGGAGTCCGGATCGAATCGCGAAACGTCGATCGGCTCTCCGAAAGCAATGAACCACTTCGACGGCAGTGGAATAAGACCCGCAAGGCCGAGCCACGGGAACGTCGGCGTGATGGGCGCGACGGGCAGGCCGAAAAAGCGGGCGACGGGCTGCAGGTCCGCGATCACTGGGTGGATCTCCTCCCCGCCGACGACCGCCACCGGGATGATCGGTGCCCCGGTGCGCAGAGCGACCTGGACAAAGCCGCCGCGGCCCAGCCGGCGCACCGCATAGCGATCTCGATATCGCTTGGCCGCCCCCTTCACGCCTTCGGGAAACACACCCACCAGCTCGTCGCGCTCGAGCAGCGCGGTCGCGTTGTCGGGGTGGGCGAGCACGTTGCCCGTCTTCACCAGCAACAGGCTGGTGAACGGCATCGCGAACGCCCAGTCCACGACGAGCATGCGCGCGTGCCGCGGCCTTGGATGCTCGGCCACGATGGCGGTGCGGATCATCGCCCCGTCGTAGGGAACGATGCCCGCGTGGTTAGCGACCAGCAGCGCCCGACCCTGCGCCGGCACATTCAGGACGCCTTCGGTTTCGACCCGCCAGTACTTTTGATAGAGCCAGAGCGCGATGCCCTGGATCCGCTCTGTGAATTCGGGATCAAAGCCGAAGCCGTCGCTCGGATGCTCCAAGCCCTGGTCGGGTCTCACGACCTGGAGAGCCCCCACCTTCGAACGATTATGGCAACATGCAGGCGGCCTCGACATGCCCCTCGACCTCCAGGCCGCCGCCGCCGAATACATTGGCTGGCTTCAACTCGAAGCGAACCGCAGCCCGAACACGGTCCGGGCCTATGACGGCGAGATCCGCAAGCTGCTCGGCTTCCTGGCCGCCAAGGGCCATTCTCTGCAGCTCGACCAGCTCAGGCACGAGGACCTGCGCGCGTATCAGCGCCATCTCGCGGGGCGGCTCAAGGCGCCCGCCTCGCGCGCCCGCGCCCTCGTCGCCATCCGCTCCTGGCTGCGATGGCTCTCGCGCGAAAGCCTGATCGACCGTGACCTCTCCAACGGGATCACCCTCCCCAAGCTCGAACAGCGCCTGCCCAAGCCCATCGAGCCCGCAGAGCTCAATCGCCTGCTCTCCGCGCTCCCCCACGAATCAGTGCACGAGAAGCGGGACCGCGCTCTCGTCCAGTTCCTGGTCAGCACGGGATGCCGGATCTCAGAGGCGCTCGCCCTCGACCGGACCGATTTCCCGCGCTCAGGCAATCGCCTGGTCGTCACGGGCAAGGGCGCGAAGCAGCGCTCCGTCTACCTCACGGCCGACGCCCGCGCCGCGATCGAGGACTACCTCTCCGCGCGCGAGGACGCCAGCCTGGCCCTGTTCGTGAACTTCGACCGTTCGGTGGCGGACGATCGCAGCCGCCGTCTCACCTCGGCCGGCGCGCGCTACATCGTCAGCCAGATCCGCCGGCAGCTTGGCGCGTGGTCCTTCAAGTCACCCCACGTCGCGCGACATACGGCGGCCACCACGCTGCTCGAGGTGACGGGGGGCGATGTGCGGCTGGTGCAGGAGGTGCTCGGGCACGCCAACCTCAACACGCTTCAGGGCTACACGAAGATCGTCGACAGCCGCAAGCAGGAGGCGTACCGGCTTTACCAGGAATTCCTCGACTCGAAAAAGAAGGAAGCCCGCAGCTAGGTTGCGCCGGCGCGGACCTGGAGCACCACGCTCCCCCGGACGTCGCCCATCCGCAACCGGGCCAGCGCTTCGTTGGCCTGGTGCAGACCGAAGATCTCCGCCGAGGTGCGGACCGGGATCGCGAACGCGAGCTTGATGAACTCCGCGCCATCCGCATAGGTGAGGTTGGCAACCGAACGGAGCACGCGCTCGCCCCACAGAATCGAGTACGGGAAGGGGGGGATGTCGCTCATGTGAATGCCGCCGCACACGACGGTGCCGCCCTTGCGCACATGTCTCAGCGCCAGGGGTACGAGCTCACCCGCCGGCGCAAAAATGATCGCGGCGTCGAGCTCTTCGGGCGGTGTTGCATCGGTCGACCCAGACCACGCTGCGCCCACCTCGAGCGCGAACGCCTGCGCCTCCCTGTCCTTTGGCCTGGTGAACGCGAACACGCGCTGGCCACGATGCACCGCGACCTGCGTGACGATGTGGGCGGCCGATCCGAAACCATAGATCCCGAGGTTCGGTCCGTCGCCCGCGAAGCGGAGGCATCGATAGCCGATGAGTCCCGCGCACAGCAGCGGCGCGGCCTGGAGGTCCGCGTACCCATCTGGCAGGACCAGGCAGGCGCGCTGGTCGGCGACCGCGAACTGCGCGTACCCGCCGTCGAGCGTGTAGCCGGTGAAGAGCGCGCGGTCGCAGAGGTTCTCGCGTCCCGCGCGGCAGTAACGGCATTCGCCGCAGGTCCAGCCAAGCCACGGCACGCCGACGTGGTCACCGACCCGGAGACGGTCGACCTCGCGTCCGATTTCCTTCACCCGCCCCACCACCTGGTGGCCGAGGACGAGGGGAAGCTTGGGATCGGTGAGCTCGCCATCGAGCACGTGGAGGTCCGTCCGGCACAGGCCGCACGCGCCGACCTCGACCAGGACCTGGCCCTCGCGAGGCTCCGGCACCGGGAGCTCTTCGGCTCGCAGCGGCTCGCGCTGCCGGTGCAGCACCATCGCCTCCATCCCGAGCGATCGTAGCCGCGGCGCCTGAGGCTTGTGGGCGGGCCCGACGGCGGATAGTATCTGGCCATGGTCGACGTCAAGCAGGCGAAGGTTTTCCAGGGGCTGCCGGACCAGGAGCTGCGTTCGATCGAAAAGCAGATGAAGGCGGTCAAGCACCCGGCGGGCCACGAGATCACCGTCCGGGGCGAGGGCGGTGTGGGTTTCATGGTCATCACCGACGGATCGGTGACCGTCAAGACGGTGCAGGGAAAGGAGCGCAAGCTCGGCCCGGGCGACTCCTTCGGCGAGATGGCTCTGCTCGACCACGAGGGGCGCAGCGCAACGATCGTCGCCGACACAGACGTGACCCTGGCGACGATTCCCGAGTGGAACTTCAAGCCGTTCCTCAAGGAGCACCCCGACGTTGCGTTCCGGCTGCTCGAGGTCTTGAGCCGGCGCGTGCGGCAGGCGGAAGGCGGCGGCTAGGTCCTCACACCTCGGGAGGGACGCCCGCCTCTAGCGCGTCCGCGATGGCCGCGCCTTCGCCCTGGACTCGTTCTCGGCCACGCGCTTCTTGATGAGCCTCGTGATCTCTGCCTCGGGCAGCGGCTCGTCGAGCGGAAACTGGAGTGTGCCTTTGGATGAGACGTAGCGCGCGAGGCGACCCTTCGCCAGCTCCGCCGTCTGACCGAGGGCGTAGACCCCGACGTGCTTGGCGTGCAGGGCGAAGTAGACCAGCCGCCCGTTGAGGTCGTAATACGGCATCTTGTAGCTGATCCGCTCCTCGGCCTTTGGAGCTGCCGACCTGATGATCTTGCGCAGCTGTGTGAGCTTCGGCTGCGCGGCCTTCGGCGCAGCGGCGATGTACGCGTCGACGTCTTTCGATCCTGTCTCGCTCATTTCAAGAACCTAGTTGACGGCGTCCGCCGACATTGGGGTTGGGAGGCCTCGCGCAACTGGAACGTCTTGGCGCGCTTCGATCAAAGCGCCCGGGTTCGAGGGTTCGGATAGGGGCGTTTTGCGCAAAACGGACGAAGAGGGCGGACGGCATCGAGTCGCTCGCGGCGCCACAACCTGTCAAGTCCTCTGCGTCCAGTCGCTTCCGTCCCAAGTCCAGGTGTGATTCGTTTCCGGCTGCGAGCTTTCGGAACCGCCGAACAACAGGACCTGGTGCGTCACCGAGTCGTACGCCATCGATGTGCTCCTGAGGTAGGCCGGAGGCGCGTGTAGGGGATGCGCCCGGGTCCACGTCGAGCCGGTGAATTCCCAGGTCGAACCGGCGGACGAGAAGACGACGACCACGCCGCGGGCTGCGTCATAAGCAGCCGTGCAAGGGCCCCCCGCGGGCTTGGTGGCTGGGTGCATTTCAGTCCAGCTGCCGGCACCCCACAGCCACGTGTCATCGTGAGATGGCGCCGCCTCGCCAGGAAGGGACTGACCCTCGCCTGCGTAACCGCAAGCGGCGACGACGCCTCGAAGGGCGTCGTCATACGCCAGGCCGAACTCGAACCTCTCCGGGGGGCGGACCGCTGATGGGGCCGGTGTCCAGTCGCTGCCTGTCCACGACCACATCTGTAGCAATCCGGAAGTGAGCCACAAGCCCGGTTCATTGGGGTCGTAGACCATCTCCGTCGGAGAGCAGCACCCCGCCTTCGTTGGCGAATGGGCGGGAAGCAAATGCGTCCAGACTGCGCCATCCCAGGCCCAGGTGTCGTCGCTCGACGGGTCCACACCTTGCGCGTAGAAGTCGGTGCCACCCCCATAGAGGATCATCCGCTTGCTGATCGGGTCGTAGCTCAAGGAGCTGCCGCCGCGACGAGGAGGCGACGTGGACGGGTGCAGTTCCAACCACTGCGTGCCCGACCAGACCCAGGTGTCTCCGTAGACGGTTGCAGTCGAGCCGCCCCCAAACAGTCCGCCGAACATGAGGAGGTACCCGTCATTTGGATCCCATGCAAGCGCTGCGTCGCGGCGCGGTCCAGGCGTGCCGGGCGTTGCGGACGCGAGGGCGCCCAGTGAAGCTCTGGGCGGAGAGGCGGAGATCGTTGAGACGGCTGGCACGGAATCAGGTTGGGCGCCACACCCAACGACCACCAGCCCTACCACCATCGCGGTGGCCGGCCTCATTTTGAAACCAACGCCGGTGGCGGTCCGTCGTTACGAACGTCAGGAGTCAGGCCATACCTTTCGCTCATCGCGGTTCGGCCCTGACCTGAGGGCCTAACGGGTCAGGCGGCAGCAACGGCATCTAGTACAATTTGTACATGATGTCCATCACGGAGGCGCGCCAGCAGCTCGCCGAGCTCGTCAACCGAGCCGCCTACCGCCGAGAGCGGACAGTTCTTGGACGCCGGGGCAGGAAGGTCGCCGCCATCGTTTCCGCTGAAGACCTCGAGCTGCTCGAGGCACTGGAGGACGCGAGTGATCTCCGAGCGATTGCCCAGGCGCTCGCCGACCCGTCGAACGCGTCTGCGCCGATCCCCTGGAAGCAAATAGAGAAAGAACTCGCCAAGCTCGGCTGAGCGCCGGCGCCGGTACGGGGTTCAACTCCTCGTCACGGCACGTCGCGAGCTGCTCGAGGTGCCGGCCGGGATCAGAGGGCGAGTTGCTTACGCGATCCGGGCACTCGCCGCGAATCCGAGACCTCCTGGGTCCACGAAGTTGGCCGGGAACGCCCCTACTACCGGATTCGCGTCGGCGACCATCGCGTCCTGTACGAGGTTCGTGACCGGGAGATCCTCGTGCTGGTCATCAAGATTGGTCATCGACGCGAGGTCTATCGATGACGCGGTTCTCGTTATGGAAAAGCCCGGCGAATTGGTGTGGTGCGCGGTTGACTCGAACCACCTGCCGCCCGCGGTGATCCGCCAGAGCGGTTGACCGGTCAGCTGGCCGGCGGCTGATCGGGGCGCTGAGCGTGCCCACGGGTACGACTGCAACAAGAGGTCGCGTGAGCCTCCACTCAGCTTGATCGCCTCGTAACGATCGCTGAGCCGGGCCGTTTACGGCTTTACGGGGCAGCTGAGAGTGAGATCGATGGCGCGGTACCTGGTCGTAGTCGCGTTGCTGGTCTCCGCCTGCGGTCAGGCTACGCATCCGACGGCTGCCGTCACGCCGAGACAGGCGGCGGCGTCCCCTTCGGCGTCCGCTGGTCCCAGCCTGTCGGTTGGCCCGAACCCATCGGCCAGTCCCCACCCGATCGCTCCGTGCAGCACGTCGAATCGGTGTCTGGTCCTGGTGACCCTGCGCGGCAGCGATCAGATCGTCATCCGGGACATCACGAACATCGCCCACCCGATGACGGTCGGCACCGTCGACCACATTTCTGCGTCCGACGGCCGCCTGGTCCGAGTCGACTGGAACGAGGAAGTGTGGGGACCGACGTTTCGCGACCGCTCGCTTGTGACCTTCCACGACGTCCAGGACATGTTCGGCGTGCCCGTCGGAGGATCGGCAGATCGTCTGCCACCGCCATACCCAGGCATCCAGGAGTACGCCTGGAGTCCTGATGGCAAGTCACTCGTCTTTCTCCACGGCGAGTCGGCGTCAACATCGCCAAGGGACATCTCGCTCTGGACCAAGGGCACGACGAGCCTCGTTGTATACACGCCCCTGGGCACGGTTCCCGCGCTCGGTGCAAGTGGTTGCGAAAGCTTTTCGAACTGCAGCATCCCGAATCTGCTCGATTCCCGGCTGCTCTACTCCCCTGACGGCACGCGCATATCCCTTGTGATCAACAGCTTCGGAGGCAGCGTCTTTCGCGTCTGGAAGGCCGACGGCAGCCTGCTCACCATGAACGACTCGAAGGGGATCACGATGTCCGTCTGGTCCGGAAACGGCCTCTACTTTCGCGACGCCGCCGGAGTCAGGGTCATGCGCGATGGCTCGATCTCGACGTTCCTGCCCGGAGTGGCCTGGATCAAACCGAGCGCGTCGCCCGGCGGAGGGATGATCGTCTACTCCGCCCGAGATGCCGCCGGCTGGGCCCACACGTATGTGGTGGACACGGTTACGGGCAAGGTCCGGGAGCTCAGCAAAGCGCGCACGGACGCTGTATTCCTCACATCTCGATTCATCTGGTACCAGGGCGAGCGAGCCTGTGTGTCAAGCGAGCACTGCGGCAGCAGCCCGGCTATCCACCCGCTCAGCGGCAAGACGTATATCTACGACCTGCGGGACGGCACGGAGACGGAGTCGCTGATCACAGCCGTCTACGATGCCTGGCCGCACGCCGCCTGAGGCAGGGATCGGCGCGCTTCGATCAAAGCGCCCCGGTTCGGGGGCTCGGATTGGGGGCGTTTTGCGCAAATCGGACGAAGAGGCGAGGTGAGGCGCGAAGAGGCGTGGCGAGTGAGGCGGCGGGTTACTCGTCCTCGATCTGGTTGTACATGAGGCTGTCCTGGATCTCGTAGAGAGCATCCATCGCCTCCATCACCGAGGCCGGCCGGGCCTGGGCCAGGACGGTGACCTCCGGCGACTCCTCGATCACCTTCGCGACGGCGACCGACAGGACCGACGGCATCTGCCGCTGGTCGGCGAGGTTCAGCATCTCGAGCTCGTTCAGGAGCTTGTCGATGTAGTGCATCTTGTTCCGGCGCGCGTACTTGGCGCGCTGGATTCGCCGCTCCCTGGCGGTCATGTGCTCGATGGCGTGGCTGGCTTGCTTGATCAGTGGCAATTCACCTTTCTCCCAGCGACAAGTCTACGGCACCCAAATCTTTTGTCAAGGACGACCTGTAATAAATCGGTTTATGCTGGTGCTAGCATGCCCTCCGGCGCCCGCATGGAGGCCTGATTGATCGGCCGATCGACCCGCATGGAAGTGCTGGAGCTCCTCCGCCGGAGAGGCCGCTGCAGCGCCGAAACCATCGCCACCGATCTCGGCGTGACCACCAACGCCGTCCGCCAGCACCTGACTAACCTGGAGCGCGATGGCTTCGTGGTCAGCCAGCCCGAGCGAAGCGGTCGCGGGCGCCCGGCGCTGCTTTTCGCGTTGACCGAGCGGGCCGATTCCGTGTTCCCCAAGCGCTACGGCCAGCTGGCCACGATGGTGCTCCAGGAGGTCCAGGAGATGGGGGGACCGGAGGCGCTCGACGAGGTGTTCTCGCGCGTCGCGGCGCGCCACGCGGCGGCCATCGAGAAGGACATCGAGGGCCTCGAGTTCGACGAGAGGCTGCGCCGCGTCGTCGCGTGGATCGGCCGCGCCGGCACGCTGGCCGAGCAGACCGAGACCCCCGAAGGTGTAAAGGTCACCATCCACAACTGCCCCTTCCGCAACACGGCGCTGAAGTTCCCGCAGGTATGCACGATCACACCGCAGCTCATCTCCCGGCTCGTCGGCACCTCCGTATCGCAGTCGGACTCCATCCACCGCCACGACCCGTACTGCTCCTTTGTCGTCGAGCGTCCCACCAACCCTCACTAGCGCGCAGGTCAGAGAGCTCGACGCGCTCGCGCAAGAGCGCTTCGGCATCTCGGTCGACTGGCTGATGGAGGCGGCGGGCTGGCAGGTCGCCAGGTTCGTCGGGCAGCCCGCCGTCGTGGTCTGCGGCGTGGGCAACAACGCCGGGGACGGGTTGGCCGCCGCGCGCCACCTCCACCGATGGGGGCGTCTCGCCCACGTTTGCTGCGTCGACGCAGCCAGGCTCGCGGGGCCGGCCGCCAGGGAGCTGGACGCGCTGCTCAGGATCGGCGTCGACGTCTCAAGCGAAGTGAGATTCGACGAGGCCAAGGTCGTCGTCGATGCGATCTTCGGCACCGGGGTGTCCCGACCGCCCGAGGGTCGCTTTGCCGAGTGGATCGAGCGCATCAACCGATCGGGTCTGGCGGTGATCGCGATCGACGTGCCCTCGGGGCTCGACGCGGACTCCGGTGTCGCCTACGCTCCATGCGTGAAGGCATCCGTGACGATCACGCTCGGCCTGCCCAAAGCCGGCCTGGGCAAGGGCGATGGGCCGCGCCTCGCAGGCGGAGTCCTGGTGGCCGACATCGGCGTTCCGGCGGAGGCGTATTCCGCCATCGGCGTAGAAATACCCAGCGACCTCTTCGCGCATGGAGACCTGGTCCGGCTTTGACCCGAGAGGTCGTTTGGGACCACGGCGTGTCTTTACCCGGCCACCGGCTGTGGCTCGACCCACTGGTCGTGCGCAGCTTCGCCTTCATCTCGCACGCGCACACCGATCACGCCCGCCGGCACAAGGAGGCGCTGCTCACGCCCCAGACGCTGGCCCTAATTCCTGAGTCGCGCCGCCCCAGGGGCTGGCGGATGCTGGGCTACGCGGAAAAGCTGCGCCGTGGCGAGGCCACCGTCACGCTCCACCCAGCCGGACACATGCTCGGCTCAGCCCAACTGCTGTTCGAGGCGGGCGGGACGGCGCTGCTGTACACCGGCGACCTCAAGCTTCGTCAGCCGGGCGGCATCCCCGCGACGCAGGTGCCGAGGGCCGACGTGCTCATCCTCGAGACGACCTACGGCCGGCCGCATTTTCGCTTCGGCGATCCGGACGAGACAGTCGAGTACATCGCGCGATGGTGCAGGCGCGCGCTCGACAGCCGCGTCACCCCGGTGCTGCTCTGCCATGCACTGGGCAAGACGCAGGAGGTGATGCTCGCGCTCGCGCCGTACGGCTTCACCTTCGCGCTCGAGAAGCGGTGCGTCCCATGCGCCAGGGACTACGCAAACGCGGGGCGCTCGCTCCCACAGTGGGTCGAGCTCGACGGTGAGGTCGAGCCCGGCCGCGTCGTGATCGCACCCCCCGCCGGGAAGGATGAGGTGCGTCGCATCGGCCGCTACCGGACAGCGCTGGTTTCCGGCTGGGCCAAGGACGCGGAGTTCGCGAGGCTCTTCGGAGCGGACGCTGCGTTCGACCTGTCCGACCACTGCGATTTCGACGAGCTGATGGAGGTCGTCGAGCGCTCAGGAGCCGACCAGGTCTACACGGTCCACGGCTACACCGCGGACTTCGCGCGGCACCTGCGCAAGAAGGGAGTGCGGGCCGCCGCGCTCGAAGCCACGGAGCAGCTGCAGCTGGCTCTTTGAGCGGCCCGGCCGCTTAGCGCAGGGCCCATCCCGAGCGCAGGAACGTGCGGCGAAGGTCTCCGTCTCCCGCCGCCGCGTCGCTCAGCTTGGTCAGCAGCAGGTCGACCCAGGCGTTCAGCCGCACGGCCGGCGACAGCTCGAGCGAGTCGTCCTTGACCCGGGCGCGGAAGATGCGGCCGTGGATGTCGATCATCAGCTCGGTGATCGGACCGCGGTTGAGGTGGCCGTGCTTGGCGCGCGCGAGCGGCACGTGCTCGACCAGGTAGTCGAGCAGGTCGGAGGTGTCCTCGCCGTCCCCCATCGGGGAATGGCAGAAGACGCATGCGCCTTCGAGCGCCAGGGCAGGTGCGGAGCAAACAGGGCAGTTCATGGACGTGAGCTAGTCGGTGTAGCGGCTGATTGTATGGTCCTCGCGCCGCTTTTCGGACTGGTATAGGGGGCAGTCTTCGAAGTTGCGAACGCAGATGGGCGGGCTGTCGGCGAGCGCGTACTTGCGCTTCGAGCGGCGGTCGACGTGGCAGTCGAAACGGTAGATGCGCAGCACGGCGCGCCTCTCCTTCAGGTATTCCTCGAGGTAAGGGCAGCGCCGCATCGCGAACTACGATAGGCCACTTGATACGTGCATCCCGCGGGAGTCAACAACATGATGCTTGAGTTCGCCCGAGCTGGAGCCGCGGTTGGGGCGACCCCGGCCACGCTCGAGAAGACGCACCTGCTGGGCGCCTACTTCCGGACGCTCGACGAGGACGACCTGCGGCGCGCGGCGATCTACATGAGCGGCCGTGCTTTCGGCCCGGCTCAAAGGCGCACGCTCGGGCTCGGGTGGTCGTCCGTGAGCAAGGTGATCAGCTCGATCTCGGGCCGCAGCGAGGACGAGCTCGGGCTCATGTTCCGCAAGCACTCCGACCTCGGCGACTGGGCCGGTGAGGCGCTATCGGATCGCACGCAGCCCGGGCCGGTGACATTGCGCGACGTGGAGGAGAGCCTCGAGGCGATCCGCACGGCGCGCGGAGCGGGCAAAGCCGCGCCCCTCGAAAAGATCATCCGCCGGATGGACCCGGAAGCCGCGCGGTTCCTGATCAAGATCATCGCGGGCGAGCTGCGCATTGGGCTCAGCGAGGGCCTGGTCGAGGCGGCCATCGCGGACGCTTTCGGTCTTCCGATCACGCAGGTCAAGCGCGTGCACCTGATCACCGGAGACATCGGCGAGACCGCGATGCGCTGCAGGCGGGGCGAGTTCGACGCCAGCACGCTCACCCCATTTCAGCCCGTGCGCTTCATGCTGGCGAGCCCTGTCGAGACACCTGGCGAGGCGTTCGAGCGCATGGGCGCGGCGACCGTGTGGACGGAGGAGAAGTACGACGGCGTCCGCTGCCAGCTGCATCTCCAGGGCAACCGGATCGAGCTGTTTTCGCGCGACCTCAAAGAGACGACCGGGGCGTTCCCGGAGCTGGTCGAGAACGCGGCGTCGATCGGGCACGACGTGGTGTTCGACGGCGAGGTGCTCGCGCATCGCGAAGGTCGTGTGCTGCGCTTCTTCGAGCTGCAGCGACGCCTCGGCCGCAAGCGGGTCGACGCTGAGCTGCGTGGCGAGGTCCCGGTGGCGCTCGTCGTCTTCGACCTGCTGTGGCTCGACGGCCGCACGCTGCTGGACGAGCCTCTCGAGACGCGCCGCAGGCTGCTCGAGGGCCTCGAGCTCGCGCACCCCTACCTGCTTGCTCGGGTCGAGGAGTCGACGGGTCCCGACGACCTCGATCGCATCTTTGCCGAGACCAGAGCGCGCGGCAACGAAGGGCTGATGGTCAAGGACCCGATGAGCCCATACACCCCAGGCCGGCGGGGTCTCGCCTGGCTCAAGCTGAAGCGGCCGCTGGCCACGCTCGATGTGCTGGTCACGGCCGTCGAGTGGGGCCACGGCAAGCGCAAGGGCGTCCTCTCCGACTACACCTTTGCCGTCAGGGACACCGCAACCGGGCGCCTCGTCAACGTCGGCAAGGCTTACAGCGGGCTCACGGACGCGGAGATCGCCACCATGACCCGGCGATTCCTCGACATCACGGTCGAGGACCGCGGCCACGCCCGGTTGGTGCAGCCTGAGGTCGTGCTCGAGGTTGCGTTTGATTCGATCCAGCACTCGGGCCGGCACATGAGCGGCTACGCGCTGCGCTTCCCCCGCATCGTGCGCATCCGCGATGACAAGCCGATCGAAGAGATCGACACGCTGGAGCGCGTGGCGGAGCTTTACGACAGGTATTTCGGCGAGAAATCAGAGGTTGCGCTGAGCGAGGTGGCGGAGACGTGAAGCTCACCTTCATGGGCACCGCGGGAGCGCGGTTCATGGTCGCGAAACAGCTCGCGGCTTCAGGCGGCCTGTACCTCGAAGACCAGAACGCGCGCATCAGCCTGGACCCGGGCCCAGGTGCCATCGTTCAGTACGCGAAGCGCAAGGTCGACCTGACCAAGCTCGACGCGATCGTGCTCAGCCATCGCCATCTCGACCACGCCGGCGACGTCAACGTGATGATCGAGGCGATGACGGAGGGCGGCTTTCACAAGCACGGCCGGCTCTTCTGCCCCGCCGACGCGCTGGACGACGACCCGGTCGTGCTCAACTACCTCCGCCACTTTCCCGACGAGATAGTGCGGCTGCGGCCGGAGAGCTCGTATTCCGTCAACGGGATCTCGTTCACGACGAGCCCGCAGCACATCCACCAGGCGGAGACCTACGGCTTTCGCTTTGGGGACCGCCTGGGTTGGGTGACCGACACCAAGTACTACGAGGGAATCGCCGAGCAGCACAGGGCGGAGGTGATGGTGATCCACGTGGTGCTGATGCAGTGCCGAGCCGAATTGCCACACCTCTGCCTCGAGGACGCGGAGCGCATCATCCGGGACGCGAAGCCTCGGCTGGCGATCCTCACTCATTACGGCATGACGGTGTGGCGCGCCCATCCATGGGAGCTGGCCGCGGACCTTACGCAGAGGCTCGGGGTCGAGGTCAAGGCCGCGCGCGACGGCATGTCGCTCGAGCTGTGAGCGGCGCCCGATGAACCCGCAGCAGCGCTTCCTGCTGCTGCTCATCCTGGTCGGCGCGCTCGCCACTGTGCTCGGCCTGGTCTCGAAGCGGGCGCGCATGCTGCCGTATCCAGTCGTGCTGGCCGCGGCGGGGATCGCCGTCGGGATCCTGCCCGGCGGCCAGTTTCCGCGCGTCGGCGCGGACGTGATCCTTCTCGCGTTCGTGCCCGGCCTGGTGTTCGAGGCCGCGCTCACGCTCGACCTTCCGGAGCTGACGCGCCGCGCCGTGCCGGTGGGACTCCTGGCCACGGTGGGCGTCGGATTGACTGTGCTCCTGATCGGCGGCCTCACGCACCTCACTCTCGGATTCGCCTGGGCGAGCGCGATGCTGCTGGGGGCGATCCTGGCCGCGACGGATCCGATTGCCGTCATCAGCATTCTTCGCCGGCTCCGCGCCCCCGCCGGGCTCGCCGCCGTCCTCGAGGGCGAGAGCCTGTTCAACGACGGCACAGGTGTGGCGGTGTTCAGCGCCATCCTCGCCACGATCGTCAGCGGCGCCCCGTCCACCGGCGACGCGGTGGTCAGGTTCGTCGAGATCACCATCGGTGGTACCGCGATCGGGCTCGCGACCGGATTCGTCGGCCTGGCGCTGCTCAGGTTCGCCGATGACGCGCCCCTCGAGATCCTTGCCACGCTCGTGATCGCCTACGGGAGCTACCTCGCCGCCGACGTCCTGCACTTCTCGGGCATCGTCGCCGTCGTGGTTGCCGGCATCGTGGTCGCCCGTTACGGCGCGCACATCGGCAGGCTGCACGGACCGCAGCTGCTGGGGTTCTGGAACCTGCTCGCCTTCGTGCTCAACGCGATGCTGTTCATCCTGGTCGGAGCTGCCCTCCCGGCCTGGAAGCTGCTCCCTGTCGCGGGTTTGGTCGTCGCCGTCTACGTGACGATGCTCGTGACTCGGGCGGTGCCCGTCTATGGCCTCCTCGCGCTCGCCGCGCTGCGGCAGAGGATCCCGTGGCGCTGGCGCCACGTCACCTTCTGGTCCGGTTTGCGCGGCGCGCTCTCGGTCGCCCTGGCGCTCTCCGTGGCCGGGACGCCGGGGGTCGACCAGAGGGTCTCGGCCGTCGCCTATGGAGTGGTGCTGCTCTCTCTGCTCATCCAGGGCTCCCTGGTCGCGCCCGTGATGCGCGGCCTACGCCTCGAAGCCGGCGCATGACGGACGGATCCCGCTGGCGATGGCGCGGCAACGTCGCGCTCCTCGGGGTCGCCCTCGCGTTCGTTCTGTATCCGCTGCTTCCGATCGACGACGTCATCAACTCGGACTGGCCCGCATTCGCCACCGGTGCGCGGTTGATCGTCAACGACCCGGCACATCTGTACGACTTCGATGCCCAGCGGCGGGTGGAGCTTCAGGTGACCGGCGGCCGCACCCTCGTGACGCTGGGAATCCACGGCTTCCTGCCGTTCCTCGCTCCGGCTTGGGTCGCACTGCTCGCGGTTCCGTTCGCTGCGCTGGGAACCGACGCGGGCGGCCGGTTGTGGATCGTGTTCGGCCTCCTGTGCCTTATAGGCGGCCTGTACCTGGCTACAAGGCCGCGACCGCCCACCGCATTGCTCCCTGCTTTCGCCTCGGTGCCGACCGCGCTGCTGATGCTCAATGCGCAGCTAGACGGAGTGGTCGCCCTGGGCATCGGCGGAGCACTCGCGTTGTGGTCGCAGCCGTGGTGGTCAGGGTTTGTGCTCGGCCTGACGCTGGTCAAGCCGCAGCTGGTTCTGCCGGTCGGGTTCGGGTTGCTCGTCGCGCGCCGCTGGAAGACGTTGGCCGGCTGGGCCGCGTGTGGTGTCATGCAGCTCGCGGCAACTCTGGCGGTGAATCCTCATTGGGTGATGCAGTGGCTGGCGCAGGCCGGGTCCACCGTGCAAGTCGGGGCGAGGGAGGTGAACCTCGCTCATTTCGCCGTCTACCTGCCCGCGTCAACGGAGACCGCCGGCATCGTCGTCCTGACCCTGATCGCGATCTGCGGCGCCGTCGCGCTTGCCTGGCGCCGTTACCGACGCGATAAGGAGCTCGGCCCGGCGGCCGCCATCCTCGTCATCGGAGGCGTGCTTGCCTCACCTCACGCACTGCCGGCCGACCTGGTGCTCGTCGCCCTGGGCCTGGCGATCTGGGACAGAGCCGGGTGGCTCGAATGGCTGGCCTTGAGCGTCGCGGCGCTGGCCGCGGCCGTCGTGCCGGCGCCGGCGCCGGCTGCGATCGGAGCTCTTTTGATCGGCTGGCTGACCCTGAGGATCAGCGCGGAGCGGCGAGAGCTGTCAGCTTCACCCGTGACGGCTCGATGATGCCGTCGATCAGCCCGTAGTCGACAGCCTCCTGGGCGGTCAGGAAGAAATCGCGGTCGGTGTCGCGCTCGACGCGCTCGAGCGGCTGGCCGGTGTGCTTGGCGATGAGCTCGTTCAAGACGCCGCGTATGCGCACGATCTCGCGGGCGTGGATGTCCAGGTCGCTGGCCTGGCCCTGCAGGCCCTGCCCTCCGATCAGCGGCTGGTGCATATGGATGGTCGAGCTGGGCAGCGAGAAGCGGCGGCCCTTGGCGCCGGCCATCAGGACCACGGTGCCGAAGCTTGCGGCGCGCCCGATGCACACAGTGGAGATCGGCGCCTGGACGTACTGCATGGTGTCGTAGATCGCGAAGCCGGCCGTCACCGCGCCGCCTGGCGAGTTGACGTAGATCTGGATCTCCTTCTCGGGATCGTCGGCCGCGAGGTACATGAGCTGCGCCACGACCAGGTTCGAGACGACGTCGTCGATCGGCCGTCCGATGAGGATGATCCGGTCCTTGAGCAGCCTCGAGTAGATGTCGAACGTCCGCTCCCGGTTGCCGCCCTCGTTCTCCGTGACTGTGGGTATATGCACCGTTGACCGAAGATTACGAGATATGCCGAGCGAGACGGTCAGGGGTCCTCGCGAAACCACCGCGAGGCGCGCAGCCGCCCGGCAACCGGCTCGGATCGTCGGGCCTCGGATTTCGCGGGGCCTCCTGGCGCCGGCGGACTTCTTCGCGGCGCTGCGCAAGCGGCTCAAGACCACGCTGCCACCTGCTCTTCGCGGCTTCCACAGCGCTCGCGGCAGGGGCCGCCTCATGAAGGTGCACTACGGCAACCCGGACTTCCACTACGAGGCCTGGCACCACACCGGCGCGGGCAGGCTCGAGGTAGGCCTGCATTTCGAGGGGTTGACGGCTGACAACGAGCGCCTCTTCGATTTCTTCCGCAGCAGCATGCTGGAGGTGAAGGCGAACCTGCCGCACGCAGAGCTCGAGCCATGGGACCGCGGCTGGATCCGGCTCTACGAAACGATCCCCGCCGTGAACCTGGATGAGTCCGTGGCCGAGCGCTCGGCGGACCTCATGGCCTCCTACATCGTCGCCCTGCAGCCCATGCTCGACCAGGCTCTGGCGGATTCCTGAGATGGACCCGCTCGAGGCCCGCGGCCTGTTCCCCATCACCGACCACCACATCCACATGAACCACGCCGGCGTGGCACCGATGTCTGTGCGAGTGGCGGCGGCGATCGAGCGGGTGACCGAGGCGTCGCTGAATCGTCCTTACCGTGACCACTGGGCGCAGGAGGAGGCCGACCGGGCCCGGACCCTGGTCGGGCGGCTGATCAACGCGCCGGCCGACTCCATCGCCCTGACGCGAAGCACCGGACATGGCGTTTCGCTTCTCGCCCGCGGGCTGGATTGGAAGCCAGGCGACAGCGTCGTCGGCGCCGTCGGCGAATACCCGGCCAACGTGTATCCGTGGATGGCGCTGTGCGAGCAAGGCGTCGACTACCGCCAGGCCAGACCGGTCGAAGGCCGGGTCACGGCCGGGTCGATCTTCGGCCTGGTCGACGAGAGCACGAGGCTCGTCGCGCTTTCCCACGTCGAGTTCTGGAACGGCTATCGCGTCGACCTGCAAGCGATCGGAGACGAATGCCGGCGGCGCGGCATCATCTTCGCCGTCGACGTGATGCAGAGCGCCGGCGCGCTGCGCGTCGACCTCGAACGGATGCCCATCGACTTCTGCGCCGCGGGCGCCGGCAAGTGGCTGATGGGACCGCCAGGCATCGGGTTCTGCTGTTTCTCGCTCCCACTGCTCGAGAGAATCCGGCCGGTCGTCGTCGGCGCGAACACGGTGGCCAGGTCCGAGCGCTACTTCGACTACGACTTCACCGTCGCGTCGACCGCGCGCCGGTTCGAGGAATCGGTGGTTTCCCTGCTCGACACGGCCGCGTTCGCCGCGGCGCTGGAGCTCCTCCTCGAGGTTGGCGTGGAGGAGATCGAGCGGCGTGTGCTCGCGCTTGCGCACCGGCTCGCGGAAGGCCTCGTCGAGCGCGGCTGTGAAGTGGTCGAGCCGTGGCCGCGCGCGGCAGCGGAACGCTCGGGCATAGTTTCGTTTCGCAAGCCGGGCGCCGGCCCGCAGTCCGTGCTGCGAGACCTGGCCGCGGCACACGTGATCGCGCGCATCCACGCGGACTTCGTGCGGCTCTCGCCGCACTTCTACAACACGGAGGAGGAGGTGGATCGAGTGCTGGAAGTGGTCGCCCCCGAAGCGTTGACGACATGAAGCGGGTGGAATCGACGGACGAGCTGCAGGCCTACATGGAATCGCTGCTGCCGCCGCGAGACCCGGTGCTGGCGCGGCTCGAGGACGAGGCCCATCGGGAGCACATCCCGATCGTCGATCCGCACGAGGGAATGCTTCTCTACCTCCTGGTCAGGCTCTCCGGCGCCAAACGCTTGCTGGAGCTCGGCACGGCGACCGGTTACAGCGGAATCTGGATGCTGCGCGCCACGAACGGCGGGACGCTCACCACGTTTGAGATGGACCACCCTCGAGCGCAGCGGGCGCGCGCCAACTTCGCCGAGGCGGGTTTCGCCGATCAGGCGCTCGTGCTCGAGGAGAACGCGGTCCAGGGCCTGGAGAAGCTGGACGCCAAGTTCGATGCCTGCTTCATCGACCTGATCAACTCGTTCCGGTCGGAGGACATCACGCGTCGCGTCCTGGAGCTGTGCCTGGAGCGCCTCGATCCGGGCGCACTGCTGCTGACGGACAACGCGCTGCAGCAGGGAGAGGTCGTTCGTCCATCCGCCCAGAACACCCGCAACGCCGCGTACTACAACGAGCTCGTCTCGAAACACCCGCGGCTCGAGAGCGTCGCGATCCCGATCCGCGACGGGCTGTCGGTGGCGCGAGTCAAGGACCCGTGACGCCGGCCGGCGCTGGGGCCGCCACGATTTCAGATGCAGCTGTTCGGGATGTCGACCAGCAGGTCCTCGCCGGCGCCGACGGTGACCGTCGCGTACGGACCGTAGTCACCGGGCCTGGCCGCGTCCAGGAGCACGTAGTGCCCCGCGTCGAGGTCGAACCTGTACATGCCGTCCGCCGAAACGGTCTGCCGGCCCGCGACGGCGGTCGGCAGGACGTCGACCGAAGCCGCCGGCCCGACTGCCCTCCATGTCACGTCGCCCCGGAGCACGATGACCGTTCCGGCCACGTAGTGCGGTTGGCCGGGGTTGTCGAGCGCCCGGCAGGCCATGATGCCGCCGGTCACGACGCCGCGATGTGGCGGCGTGACCACGGCCGCGGTCAGGGCTACAGAGACGAAGACCGCGACCGCGCTGGCGAGGAGGCCGAGGAGGCGGCGCCGCACGGTGGCAACGATAGCCGTCGTGGGAAATTGGTCAAGCCGCGCTAGACGGCGGGTTTCGCCTCGGCGCCCTCGATCCAGAACGTCCCATCCGCGGCGTGCTCCTTTTTCCAGATGGGCACCGACTCCTTGAGCCGGTCGATTCCCCACTTGCACGCGGCGATCGCCTCGTCTCGATGAGGCGCCGACACGCTGACGATGACCGAGACCTCACCGATCTCCAGGTGCCCCGTGCGGTGGATCATCGCCACACGGGCCTCGGGCCACCGCTCCTTGATCTCCTCGCCGATGCGACGCATCTGCCGGACTGCCATCTCCGCGTACGCCTCGTACTCGAGGTGAGAGACCGCGCGCCCGAGCGAGTTGTCACGCACCGTGCCCTGGAAGGTGCAGATCGCGCCGGCGCCGGCGTGGGCCACCGCCGCCTCCAGCTCGCGTGGATCGATGGCGCCGGTCGTCACCTCGTAGCGCACTAGATCCCTCCGCTCACCGGCGGGATGAAAGCGACCTCGTCGCCCTCGGAGACGCTCGCGTCCCATTCGGCGAACTCGCGGTTGATGGCGCCACGGACCGCGCCGCGATTCCCCTCGAGCGCCGGATGCCTGCGGCGCAGGCCCTCGTACACGTCGGCCAACGTCGAGCCTGCCGCGACCTGAAACGCCTCGGTCTCGACGCCTGACTGTTCGCGCAGACGCGCGAAGAACCTCACCTCGAGCGCGATCGCCACCGCCATCAAAATCAGGATAAGTCCATTCCTTCAGGGAAAGAGA
>DATEHQ010000106.1:0-12322 GCA_035279525.1 Candidatus Dormiibacterota bacterium | reverse complement strand
GCGGTCGGAGCTGCTCACTGTCAAGGCGCGCATCGGACGATGCTGCTGCTAACGGATTGACCCCCGCGGACAGGCTGGCAGTGCCACGCACCTATAGCAATCCTTGAATGGATCAACGACGACTTCGCGCTGCACTTGCGCCGGCCTCTTGCCAAGCAGGCCTCTGTCGGTCCCTGGTCGGCTCGCCGACGGCTGGGTCCCATCGCTCGGCTGCTTTGATCAAAGCGCCCCCATGGAGCTGGATGCAGTGGGGCGCTTTGCGCAAAGCGCCCCACTTGCGGCGGCAAGCCGGGCGTTCCGCGTCCGCCCCATGGATGGGATCGCGAACGGCTAGAGATCGATCGTTTTCATGTGGTCGTCAAGGTCGTGTTGCAGATTCGCACCCTCGAGTCGCGGTTGAGCCCGCCAGAAGTCGGCGGCTACAAGCTGGGCCGGACTGATGTCGTAACCACCGGTTAGCGGAAACAGCCGAAGCCCAGCCGGCGCTACGAAACTATCGCGATTTCTGGGCGCGGCCGGCGCGTGGAACGCGCTCGGGTTTCGGTGCCGCAACTTGCGCGGTGATCGATTCCCCGGGGACGGGGCGCAGCTCCGAAATGCGGGCCTTCTGCGCCGTCGCGACGCAGACCAGGACGAGGATCGCGGCCGCGATCGTCTCGGCCCTCAGGGGCTCGCCGATGAGCAGCCACGACCAGACCACGGAAAGCAGGGGCTGGCCCAGCTGGATCGAGCTGACTCGCGGTACCCCGGCCAGCCCCATGGCTCGATACCAGAGGACCATGCCTACGAAAACCGAGAAGACCGCCATGTAGCCAAGGGCCGCCAACGACGTCGCGGTTGGCTCGAACGGAGCGTTCCGCAGCGCGGCCGCGGTCAGCGGCACCGAGACAGGCAGGGCGGCCACGAGGCCCCATGCGATCACCTGGCCTCCAGGCATCGTCCGCGCCAGCCGGCCACCCTCGGCGTAAGCCGCGGCGGCACACACGAGCGCGCCGAAGAGGAAAAGGTCTCCCACGCCCAAAGCCGCCGACCGCGAGCTCGCCGCGGCATAGACAACCACCACGGCCGTCCCCGCCGCGGTTGCGAACCAGAACAGGGGCCGCGGCCTGGCCCCCGTGCGCAGCGCTCCGAACACGGCCGTCAGCATCGGCAGGATCCCGATCACGACCGACCCATGGGTGGCGCTGACCGTCCGAAGCGCCTCCGCGCTGAACCATCCGAAGCCAACCGCTGCACCGGCCGCGACCACGACGACGCCAGGCCACTGGGCTCGTGTCGGCCACGGAGCACGGACGGCCACGAGGTATCCAAGGGCGATGAGGGCTCCGAGCACTGACCGTCCGACGCCCACCACGATCGGATCGATGCTCGCCACAGCCATCCGCGTGGCGGGCACTGTGCCGGAGAACATCACCACCGCCACCGCGCCGAGGGCCAGCCCGGATACCGGTATCGATTTTGCTTGGATAGCGGTACTGCTGTCGCTCACAGCCCAGGCTAGCGCGTTCACAGCGAGATGACAAGTGATATTGTCGATGAGGCAGTGAGCGATAGCAGCATCCGAGCCTTGACCATTGCCCTTCGGTCTAGAGCGGAAGGCATGGCAAGCGGCTCGCGCTTTCCTTCGACCCGGGAGATCGCCGCCGCGTACCGCGTCGGCCCGGTGACGGTATCCCGCGCGCTGGCGACGCTGAGCGCTGAGGGATCGCTCAGGACCCTTCCGGGTTCCGGAACCTTCGTCGGAGAGCGGCTCCCGCTCGACCCGACCAAGGAGCTCGACGCCTCGTGGCAGACGGTTGCCCTTGGCGACCGGGCGATCGATGCGCGTTCGCTGGAGACCTACCTGGAGGTCAATCCGCGTGGTGCGCTTTCCCTGTCCGGCGGGTACCTGCATCCCTCGCTGATGCCCATCCGAGCGCTGTCGATCGCCGCGAACCGCGCCCTGCGGCGATCCGAAACCTGGGAAGCGCCCGATCCGCGCGGGCTGGCCGGCCTCAGGGCCTGGTTTGCAAGTCACCACGGAAGCGCCTTCGACGCCGGCGACGTCATCGTGTGCAACGGAGGCCAGTCGGCCATCTCGGCGACGTTTCGCGCGCTGGTCCCGGCCGGGGCGACGCTGCTCGTCGAGGCGCCTACCTATCCCGGAGCCCTGGCCGTGGCCAGGGCGGCGGGGATCCGGATCGTCCCGGTGCCGCTGGACGATGACGGGATCGTTCCGGATCTGCTCCGAGACGCCTTCGAAACAACCGGCTCGAGGGCGGTCTACCTCCAGCCAACTCACCACAACCCGACCGGCATCGTCATGCCCGCCTCCAGACGTCGTGAGATCCTCCAGGTTGCTGCCCGCGCCGGAGCATTCGTCATCGAAGATGACTGGGCGCGATGGTTGGGTTACGAGAGGACGAACCCACCCACCCTGATCTCCATGGATGGGCACGGCCGTGTGGTCTACATCTCGTCACTGACGAAGCCCGCTTCGCCGAGCCTGCGCCTGGGTGCCCTTGTCGCGCGCGGCCCGGTCGCTGACCGCTTGAGATCCATTCGCATCGTGGACGACCTCTTCGTCAACCGGCTGACGCAGGAAACCGCGCTCGAGCTTGTGGGTTCACCTGGCTGGGCACGGCAGGTCGTGGAGGTGGCCCGGGCGCTACATGAGCGTCGAGGCGTGATGCTGGAGGCGCTGGGTGAATTCGCTCCGGCACTGCTGGTGCCACGGTTGCCGCGCGGCGGAATGCACCTGTGGGTGAGTCTTCCAGCCCTCGTCGACGACCTCGTAGTCGCGGACGCGGCGCGCGAGCATGGCGTGCTGGTGGGTGCGGGCCGATCCTTCTTCGCGACTGAGCCACCGTCGCGTCATCTGCGCCTGAGCTTTGGATGCGCGGCGAATCACAGTGAGCTGCGCGAGTCGGTGAGACGCCTGGGGTCTGCGCTTCAGGCCGTTCTCTCGTGACATCGTGGCGCCCGTCGAGCGGAACCGAACCATGGAGTGTTGGCGGAGATTGAGCCTGGAGGGGGACCTTGGCGACTGACACAGGAACTCACGAGGAGCGTCGCGACGCACTGGCACGGCGGATCTTCAGTTCGGTCGTCGGCTCGCTGGAGCTGTTTCACGTTTACCTGGGCGAGCGGCTCGGGCTGTATCGGGTGCTGGGCGATCAAGCGCCGGCAACAGCCTCCGAGCTGGCGGCGGCGGCCGGCATCAACGCGCGATACGCGCGCGAGTGGCTGGAGGAGCAAGCTGTCGCCGGTTTCCTGACAGTTGAAGGCGACGGCCCGGAGACACGCCGCTATGCGCTGCCCAAGGCTCACGCGGAGGTGCTGGTCGATGCCGAAAACCTCAATTACATGTCGGCCATGGCCCTGCAGGTCGTGGGCGTGGCGAGTGTGCTTTCGCGGCTGGTGGACGCCTTCAAAACCGGAGATGGCATCCCGTACGAGGACTTTGGCGCTGATATTCGCCACGGAATCGCCGCCGCCAACCGGGTGATGTTCATCAATCTGCTGGGCAGCGAGTGGTTCCCTGCGATTACGGATGTCGATGCGCGTCTGCGTGCCGAGCCGCCGGCGCGCGTGGCGGACGTGGGTTGCGGCACCGGCAACTCGTCGATCGCGATCGCGCGCGCGTATCCGCGGGCGCGGGTCGAGGGCATCGACATGGATGCCGCGTCCATTGAGGAGGCGCGAGAGAAGGCGCGCGCCGCCCATGTGGATGACCGTGTGAATTTCGAGGTCCGCGACGCTGGTGATCCGGGGCTGGCCGGCTCCTTCGACCTGGTGACGGCATTCGAGACCATCCACGACATGAGCGACCCGGTCGGCGCCCTGAGTACGATGCGAAAGCTGTGCGCGCCCGGCGGTGCGGTGCTGGTCGTCGACGAGCGGGCCGCCGAGGAATTCACCGCGCCCGGCGACGAGGTCGAGCGGATGCTCTACGGATTCAGCGCCACGCACTGCCTGCCGGCGGCGATGGGAAGCCCTGAGTCGGCGATGACCGGCACGGTCATGCGGCCGGCCATGCTGCGCCGATACGCACTCGAAGCCGGTTATGACCGAGTCGAGATCCTTCCCATCGAAAACGACTTCTGGCGCTTTTACCGCCTGTTCTGGTAGCCGGCCAGGAGGATCGGCAGGGTTCACCCCTGCGCCGTCACCCCGACGCCCGCCGTATCGGCGCGAGCGTGGGCACCGGGTCCGAGGTGAGGAAGTCGACCACGATCGTGTTGCACAGACCTGGCTTTTCGACGAGCAGGCCATGCGAGGTGCCGGGAATCACCGCCAGCTCAGCTCGAGGGAGTTCCCTGTACAGGGCGAGGGCGTGTTCCAGGATCACCTCGTCGTCATCGGCCACCATCACCAATGTCCTGCACGGGATCGTGGCCAGGTCTGCATGGGTCAGGGTGGGCTCGATCTGATGCATCCGCATGAGCTTGTCGACGACCACTTCATAGTGGGCGGCCCCATCCGGCGAGAGCTCGGCGTAGCTTTCGGCCAGGAACTCGGGGGGCTTGTGGTCAGGGTCGATGACCTGCGGCCACCAGCCGCTGTGGTGGAATACGCCGGCAACGAACACCAGCTGGGTTACGAGATCTGGTCGCCGCAGAGCGACGAGAAGCGCGACTGTGGCGCCGTCGCTGACGCCCATCAGCCGCGAAGGACCACCCACCACGCGCTCCATGAAGTCGATGGTGTCCCGGGCCATCGCCTCGAAAGTGATCGGTCCCTCGACGTCTGGGGTTCGACCATGACCGCGGCGCTCCGGAGTGTAAACGCGAAAACGAGCGGCGAACGAGGGCACATTCGGACCAAAGGCCCGGGAGTCCACCCCACCTCCGCCCGGGTGCAGCAGCACGAGGGGTTCTCCTGACCCGTGCTCGTCGTACCAGGTGCGTACACCATCCAGGTCCACGTATCCCGCCATCTCAGGTGCTCCACCACTCAAGACTTTCAGGCCACGCCAAGTTAATCGCCTTCGCCGCCAATCCACATCCGGGATCCGGCGAGGCAGGCGGTCAAGCCAGGACCGACGCTGCCAGCCGAGCGACCCGCTTGGCGTCGCCGATGGCGTCGATCTCTACGATCCGGCCCGCTTTGACGACGAATGCCATCAGCGAGAAGGGCCGCCCGCCAAGGGTGACGACCACGCCCGCGACACCGTTGATCAGGACAGGAACCAGTTCTGCGCCTGGCAGCCGGGCGCCCGTCATCGCCAGCTCGATGACGGCCTCGGTGCCACGCACGACGGCGGGCAGGGCAGCGCGACGGCGACCGAAGTCCGCGCGCAAGACCACGGCCGGGTCCAGCAACGTGACGAGGCGGCCGAAGTCGCCTGCCCGCGTCGCCGCGAAAAACGCGTCCACGACCTCGCGCTGCCGGTACAGATCGGCATCGGGGGCGGCCGCGCGGGCTCCCCTCACTCGTCTCCTGGCGCGGCTCGCAAGCTGGCGGGCCGCCGCCGGAGTGCGCTCGACCATCGGAGCGATCTCGCTGAAAGGCAGCTTGAAGACGTCGTGGAGCACGAAGGCCAACCTTTCGGCAGGTTCCAGAGTGTCGAGAACGACCAGGAGAGCAAGGCCGACGGAGTCGGCGAGCATGGCCTCATCCTCCGGCGGTGATGACCCTTCGACGGAGACGACGGGGTCTGGCAACCGGCCCTGGATCGGGTCCTCGCGATGCGTCCGCCGCGCCCGCAGCATGTTCAGCGCTACTCGTGCGACGATCGTCGTCAGCCAGCCGCGCAGGTTGGCGACCTGAGCGGCATCGGAGCCGCTGGCGCGCAGCCAGGCGTCCTGGACCGCGTCGTCCGCCTCGGCCAGCGATCCCAGCATTCGATAGGCGACGGCACGCAGGTGCGGTCGCTGTTCCTCGAAACGCTGCGCCAGCCACTCATTCCCCGTCACTCGTCACATCTCCCTGGCCAGAAGTGTCATCAGACTGAGACACGCCAGAGCGTGACGATGTGACAAGGAGCTGGGATCGATGAACGCCAACGAGCTGATTCTGGTCACCGGCGGCACCGGCGCGCTGGGCCGTCGAGTGGTGCAACGGCTGAGGGACGCCGGCCACCGGGTGCGGGTCGCCAGCCGCCATGCCCACGCGCCCGATTCAGGTGTCGAGTATGCCGTCTGCGATCTGGAGAGGGACGAGGGCGTCGACGCCGCCGTTGCGGAGGCCACTATCGTCATCCACTGCGCCGGCGTGGGCAAGATCAAGCAGGACACCTCACAGGCGCAGCACATCACGCGGGCGGCCGGGCGCGCGGGCGTGCGCCACCTGGTGACGATCTCGGTCGTGGGCGCCGACCGCATACCAGTGAAGACGGCCGTCGACAGGTCGGGTTTCGCCTACTTCGCCTCGCAGCGGGCGAAGGAGCTCGTGGTGGCGGGGTCGGGAACGCCGTGGACGAACCTTCGCGCGACGCAGTTCTACGACGGCTTCATCCTCGTGATGGTGCGGGGGCTGTCCAGGCTGCCGATCGTCCCCCTTCCCACCGATACTCGCTTTCAGCCGGTGGACGCCGATGAGGTCGCCGTCCGTCTCGTGGAGCTCGCACTGGGCGAGCCGGCGGGCCAAGCGCCGGACATCGCCGGGCCGAAGATCTACGACGCAGGGGACCTCATGCGCAGCTACCTGGACGCAGTCGGCAAGCGGAGGCGAATTCTTCGCATCCGGATGCCTGGGGCCGCCGCGGCGGCGATTCGCGCCGGCGCGAACCTCGCGCCTGATCGTGCCGTTGGCCGGCGCACGTGGGAGGAATTCCTCGCCGCTGAGATCGTCCCCGCGGTTTCCAGCCGGCCGTGATTGCGCACCGCGGGTTGGTCGCGGCCTTCAATCTGCGTACTGCGGGCGCCCCGTCTTCCGGTAGACCTGGATCGTTATCCCCATCGGCGTAGACCGCGATTCCACGAGTCCCAGCGCTGCGTCCTGGCCGGTGGCGCTGAACAGCCGCGTGCCCTGGCCAACGACCACGGGGAAGACGAACAGGTTCATCTCATCGACAAGGTCGTTGTCGAACAGCCACCGAAACAGCGCGCCGCAGCCGTGCATCTGTAGCTCGCCGCCGGGCTTGGCTTTCAGGTCGCCGACGGCCGCCTTGAGATCTCGGGAGAGAAGGCTCGTGTTCGCCCACCTCGGATCGGTGAGTGTTGTCGATGCCAGGTACTTGGGCTTCGTGTTCAACGCCGTCCAGATCGGGCTGTCGCCCGGATCGTCCCAGGTTCCCCAGGAGCCTGCGAAGACCTCGTAGGTCTTGCGGCCGAACAAGAACGCGTCCGCGCGCTGGTAGATCTCGTCCATGACCGCCCCGGCCTGGTTGTCGAAACGGGCCCATCCGCCACGCTCGAATCGGCCCCGCTCGTCCTCCTCCCGGCCGCCCGGGCCCTGCATCACTCCATCGACGGAAATCTGCGCGGTGGTTGTCAGCTTCATGGCCGCATCTCCCTACTCGCTGGGCTGGTCGTTCGCCGGCTGGCTTCTTCGGCCAGGAGGGCATCGATCTGGCCGACGGCCTTGCCCAGGCCCTGGTCCGTGCCGTTGGCCAGCGCCTGCTCCATCGTCGCGGTGCTGGGGTACGCAATCTCGATCGACATGCGCGTGCGACCTGGTACGACCTCCGCGATGTCCACACGCACGGTGCTTGTCGGCATGTCCGCGTCGGCCGTGCCGTCGGTGTTGGTGCAGCCGTCGCGAAGCACTATGCGACGGGGCGGCTCGACCTCGAGAACGTCCCAGTAGCCGTGGGGCTGCTCGCCTGCCGGTCCAGTCATGTGGAACTCGATGCGACTGCCCGCGGACAGTTCGTGCTTGGTGAACGTGGCTGGGTAGTCCGGCGGCCCCCACCAGCGCTCGAGCTTGCGCGGATCGGCCCACAGCTGCCAAACGTGGTCTGCGGATGTAGCGAATTCGGCCTCCACGGTCAGCGTGAGCCGACGGAGATCTTTCCGGACGGCGGTGACGGTCATCCTCTGTTCTCCTTTGTCCCGACGGATTCGATGGCGCCGGCCATCTCTGCGATGAGCTCGTTCATGCGGCCGATCCGAGCCCGCCACAGCTCTTCGTACTGGTCCAGCAAGCGCCGCGCCACGAGCAGCGCCTGAACGTTGGTGCGGACGACCTTGCGGCGGCCGATGCGATGCTTCGTGATCAGGCCCGCCCGCTCGAGAACAGCGACGTGCTTCTGCACCGCCGCGAAGCTCATCGGGTAATGGCCGGCCAGCTCGAGGACGCCTCCCTCGGCGCTGATCGCGCGGCGCACGATGTCACGGCGAGTGTGATCCGCGAGGGCCGCGAACACGCGATCGAAGTCAAGCTGGGCGGCCTGCATTGATACAACCATATGGTTGTATCAGGTCGGTGTCAAGTTCGATCTAGCTACCTCGGCCCCATCCCCGGCCTTCGGCCGGTACTTCCCCGCCGAGCGGGGAAGACCTGCTCATTCATCCCCGCCGTCCGCGGCAGACCTGTTCCATTCGGTTAGCCACCTCGGCCCCATCCCCGGCCTTCGGCCGGTACTTCCCCGCCGAGCGGGGAAGACCTGCTGCGCTCATCCCCGCCGTCCGCGGCAGACCTGTTCCATTCGGTTAGCCACCTTGGCCCCATCCCCGGCCTTCGGCCGGTACTTCCCCGCCGAGCGGGGAAGACCTGCTCATTCATCCCCGCCGAGCGGGGAAGGCCTGCTCATTCATCCCCGCCGAGCGGGGAAGGCCTGCTGCATTCATCCCCGCCGAGCGGGGAAGACCTGCTCCATAACATCAACCTGCGGCTTTCTTGACCAGCCTGGCAATCCTCTCCTCGACCGCGGGAGTCAACCTCTTCAGGGCAAAGGACGTCGGCCACAGGTCACCGTCGTCGAGGTTGGCCGCCTCCTGGAAGCCGAAGGTCGCGTATCGCGACTTGAACTTTTGGCCGCTCTGGAAGAAGCAGACGACCTTGCCATCCCTGGCGTACGCGGGCATCCCGTACCAGGTCTTCGGTGCGAGGCCCGGCGCGCTGGATTTGATGACGGCATGGAGCCGCCTGGCGATGCCGCGATCCGGCTCAGACATCTCGGCGATCTTGGCGAGGACATCGCTTTCGCCGTCCACCTCACCCGAGCGAGCGCGCCTACGCTCGTTGAGGGTCTCTTTCATCGCGGCTCGTTCCTCGGCCGACATCAACTCCGACGCCCTGGCAGCGCGGCGGACCGGCTTCTGTGCGGCCTTCTTTGGGCTCATGTTTGCGTCTCCTCGAAGTTGGGTTGTTCGAACCATCATGTTCGCTCAACGTACTGGGGTGCTCGCAGCGGAACGATCCAGCAGCAGTTGAGCTCCGACATGCGCTCCGATCCCGTCGCGCCATGGTCAAGCTCCATGGCGCGCCGAGGAAGAGGACTGAGCGCGGCTTAGGCGATCTTGCGGCGGTAGATGGCCATGGCGAAGATGTACGCGACGATGAGGATGCCGATACACCAGGCTAGGGCGATCCAGATGTCGGTGCCTACCGGCCGCTGTGTCAAGAGGTCGCGGATCGCGTTGACGATCGACGTCACCGGCTGGTGCTCGGCGAAGGCGCGCACGGGTCCTGGCATCGTGTCGGTGGGCACGAATGCCGAGCTGACGAACGGCAGGAAGATGAGCGGGTACGAGAACGCGCTCGCACCGTCCACGGACTTCGCGGAGAGGCCCGGGATGACAGCGATCCACGTCAACGCCAACGTGAACACGATCAGGATGCCGCCGACAGCGAGCCAGGCCGGCACTCCCGCCCCGGAGCGAAAGCCCATGACGAGGGCGACGAGCACGACGACCACCAGCGAGATCAGATTGGCCACGAGGGACGTCATCACGTGGGCCCACAACACGGACGACCGCGCGATCGGCATGGACTGGAACCGCTCGAAGATGCCGCTCTTCATATCGAGGAACAGCCGGAACGCGGTGTATGAGATTCCCGACGCGATCGTGATCAGCAGAATGCCGGGCAGCAGGTAGCTCACGTACGAAGACGATCCTGATTTGATCGCGCCGCCGAACACGTAGACGAAAAGCAGCATGAACGCGATCGGCATGATCGTCGTCGTGATGATTGTGTCCGCACTGCGCGTGATGTGACGCAGGGACCGCCCCAGCAGGACCGCGGTGTCGCCGAAGAAATGCCTGGTCATCGTTGCTCCTTGTTGGTTTGTGCCGGCGCCACGGCCGTTGCTTGCGTGGCGGTTTTGCCGTCGTTCCCGACGATGGTGAGGAAGACGTCCTCGAGGGTCGGCTGCTTCTCGACGTATTCGACCTTGGCGGGCGGGATCAGCTGCTTGAGCTCGGTGAGGGTGCCGTTCACGATGATCCGGCCCTCGTGGAGGATCGCGATCCGGTCTGCGAGCTGTTCGGCCTCGTCCAGGTGCTGAGTCGTGAGCAGCACCGTCGTACCGCGCGAGGCGAGCTCTTTGACGGCCTGCCAGACCTCGATGCGCGCCTGGGGGTCGAGCCCGGACGTCGGCTCGTCGAGGAAGATGACTCGCGGATTCCCGATCAGGCTCATCGCGATGTCGAGGCGGCGACGCATGCCCCCCGAGTAGGTGGACACCTTGCGCGCGGCCGCGTCAGTGAGCGAGAAACGATCGAGCAGCTCATCCGCGATCGTGCCTGGGTCCTTGAGGTGGCGCAGCTGGGCGACCAGCACGAGATTCTCGCGCCCAGTCAGGACTTCGTCGACGGCCGCGAACTGTCCGGTGAGGCTGATCGACTCCCGGACGTCCGCAGACTGCTTCGCCACATCGAAGCCGTTGACGGTGGCAAGGCCCGAGTCTGCCTTGAGCAGCGTCGAAAGGATCTTCACGACAGTGGTCTTGCCGGCCCCGTTCGAACCGAGCAGGGCGAAAATGCTGCCCCGCGTCACGTCGAACTCCACGCCGCGCAGCACCTCCAGCTTCCCGTACGACTTCTCCAGGTCCCGGACCTGGATCGCCGGTACCTGATTGCGATTTGCAGTCATCTGCGCCGCCTCCATTTCAGCCTCCTTTTGCTTTGTGTCTCGCCAGGTCATGCCCGGCGGATCCAGATGTCGCCGTAGCCCACGAGCGCGCGGACTTTGAGAAACTCCCCAGGCTTGGGGGCATCGTCGACGCGGTCGAGCTCGTTGCGCACCCGGCCGTGGTCCGACCTGAGCTCGAGAAACGTCGCGGTGCCCTCGACGACGCCGACCTCGATGTCCCCATACGAAGTGGTGAGGTCCAGCTGGCCGCGCACCGCGTGCGCGACATGGATCGCGCCGTAGGCGGTGCGCGCAGTGATCGATTCGGCCGCCGTGTCCACCCGGATGCCGCCCGACGACGTCTTCAGGTTCGCCGGGCCGCCGGCCTCTCCGAGTCGCAGGTCGCCCGAGGAAGAGGTCATCTGGACGGGCCCGGTCGACCGGCCCGCCGTGACGTTCCCGGCGGAGGTCTGGAGCGTGAGGGCGGCGGCCTCCTCGACCCGAAGCGTGCCGTACGACGTCTTGATGAAGCAGTCACCCAGGCGGCCCCCGGCGTCGAAGTCGAGATAGGCGGTGTTGGCCCGGACGTGCGAACCGCTGGGAACCTGTATCACCAGCTCGATTCCGGCAGGGCGGATGAAGCGGTTCAGGCCACGAGACTTCGGGGCGCGAACCTCGAGACGGCCACCCGTGAACTGGACGCGGGTGCGCTCGGCGGCATCGATGTCCGATCGCCTGCCCTCGGTCGCCGGACGCACATCGACGACGGTCGTCTTGCGGTCCGCGGCGATGATGCGCACGCCACCGTACTCGACTTCGAGCTCGATCGAGATGGCCTCAGGGCTGTCGAAAGTGTGGGTGGGCGCGATGATCACTGGAACCACCCGTTAACCCGAGTGGCGCCCTTGCTGTCGGTGCGCGTGGAGGGCGCCCTACCCGGGTCGAGAACGGCTGTCAACGTCCGGACCAGGAAGGCGTTGACCGAGAGTCCGTCCCGCTCCGCGGCGTCCTCGATCCGAACCTTCAGATGATCGGGCGGCCGGAAGCTGATCCGCGACGTCGCGCCTTCGACCGCGGCCTCGGACCCCCGGCCTGCCGAGCGCTCCGCCTCGCCGCCCGCCGGCTCCTCCGCGGATCTGGTTGGGGTGACGACAAAGGCCAGCTCCCTGCCGCGCAGCCGGATCTCGACCGAGGCGGGGGCCAGGTCACGGGTGATCTCCTGCGCGGCGTCGGAGAGGGCGTCCTGGAGGACGAGGCGCGCGGCGGCGTCGAGGGTACCCGTCAGGCGCTCGGCCATCTCGATGCCCTCTTGGCCGGCGGCCGCCGCGGCGCTGGCGAGCTGGGCCTGGAGTGCTTCGACGTAGGCGTTCAATTCCATGAC
>DATEHQ010000105.1:0-36864 GCA_035279525.1 Candidatus Dormiibacterota bacterium | reverse complement strand
CCGGACTCTCCGGGTCGATGGTTGAACCCGCAAGGCTGATTGGCCGGGCGTTTTGATCAAAACGCGCGCCTGCCGGCAACAAATTTGGGGCGCTTTGCGCAAAACGCTCCCCAGTCCGACCTACCTGACTTTCCCCAACATCGCGAGCAATCGAGGCTCGATCAGGCTGACGAGGTCTGCCAGCGCGCGCACCGCGTGCTTCGCGTCGCAGCCGCCGTCAGTCTCCTGAACCCTTGGCACCAGGCTAAGGAGTCGAGCGCCGGCGGGTCGGCTTCCCGAACCTAGAGACCCAGCAGGGCCGCCGCGTTGGTGGAGAGGATGGCGGTCTTCTCGCCGCCGGTCAGGACGTCCAGGGAGCCGATCCAGCCGGCCGCGTTGTCGAGGATCATCGGGGCCGGGTAGTCGGTGCCCAGGACGACGCGGTCAGGGCCGACCATGTCGACCAGGAATCTGAGCGTGGCTCCGCTGAAGGTGCACGCGTCGTAGTAGAAGAACGAAAGGTAGTCGCTCGGCATCTTCTTCAGCACATGCCACTCTGACGGGCGGCCGCCGACCGTATAGGTGAGAGCGCGGGTCGCCTTGTCCATGCGCGAGGTCCCGAAGGCCGTGTAGCCGCCCGCGTGGGCGAGGAGCAGCTTGAGGTTGGGGTGGCGGTCGACGACACCCCCGTAGACCAGGGCTCCGAAGGTCAGGATCCGCTCGGTCAGGTTCCCCACGGAGTTGCCGAGGCCGTAGCGGTTGATGCGATGGGTCGTGATGTTGTCCACGCCCTGGTGAAAGAAGATGATCGCGCCGAGCTCTTCGGCCGCCTTCCAGAAAGGGCGAAACTCAGGTTCGTCGTAGGTCCGTCCGTTGACGTGGTCGCCGATCATGACGCCAAGAAGCCGCAGGTCGACCACAACGCGGCGCAGCTCTTCGATCGCGACCGTCACGTCCTGCATCGGGACGGTGGCCAATCCCCTGAACCGCCCGGAGCCGGCCGTGGCCATCTCGGCGATCTCGTCATTGGTTTCTCGGGCGATGGAGAGCGCTGTATCGACGTCCCGGTCGTAGAGGTAGAAACCATCCGTCGGCGACACCAGCTGCATGTCGACGCCGGCCTGCCGCATGTCTTCCAGGCGTTCCTCCGTGCTTCGGCAGAAGCCCGGCCATTCCATCTCGCCGACCTCTGGGCCGAGCCCGTACCAGCTCCCCGAGGCCGTGACGGCTTGACGGTAGCGGAGCGGCGTGAGGTGGGTGTGGACGTCGATTACCGGCAAGTCACGCTTCGCGCGCGGTCACGGCGGGATCGGCCTCGGCCCCGGAGCCGTCCATCACGGCCGCGTTCGGCTTGCTCGCCGGCTTCGGGCGGCCCGCGGCACGGTCCGCTCGCCGCACCGCCACCGCGATGGCAAGCATCACTCCCAGGACGAGCACTATGCCCGGCCCCACGCCCTGGCCGGCGAACCGGTCGACGAAGACACGCACGAAAAGCAGGGCCGCGATGGCCATGATGGCGAGAAAGCCGTCGGTCACGAAGAGTCCCCAGACTTCGAGCACAGCCGCCCGCGCGAGCCTCCATGCGGCCGTGGCGCCCGCGGGATTGCCGGGCCGGCGGCGCACGAGCTGCACCAGCAGCAGGGACAGCAGCGTATAGCCCCCGATCAGCGGCAGCAGGGCGAGGTCGCCATTCCACCAGTCGACACCCAGGCCTTCGCCCGCGAAGAAACTTCCAAAAGAGGTGAGCATGATTCCGACCGCGTACTTCACGGTGTTCTCGGGGACGCGGGTCAGCGGGTGCCTCACGACGACTCCGGCCGCCACGACGACAACCAGAGAGACGAGAGCTCCGGCCGCCGCCGCGGGCACGCTCTTCAGCCCACCCAGCGCGACGACGATGAAGACCACCTCCAGCCCCTCGAGGAACACGCCGCCGAACGCCGTGCCGAAGGCGTGGCCGTGGCTCATCAGCTCTTCACGGGTCTCTTCGAATGCCTCGGCCTCGTCGTGGAGCGCTTTCAGGCCGGTCGACCGAAGGATCGCCTTGTACAGCCAGCCCAGGCCGAACAGGAGCAGGCCGATGCCGACCAGGGTGCGCGAGAGAGAGATGGAGATGTATGAGGACAGGGTGACGCCGAAGACCAGCACCAGCAGAGTCAGCACGGCCAGGGCGGCGGCGGTCCCGAGCAGCGCGGTTCGCCAGCTCTTGAACATTCCGACCGCAAGGACGATGGTCAGGGCCTCGACCCACTCCACCGACGCCGCCAGGAAAGTGGCTAGAGCTACCAGGCCACCGCTCATGAGCACCTCCTCCCGCCGGCCGCTGTCGGCGCGATCGCACAGTGATCAGCCTGGGCTCGGCACAAGTGATTGGTAACGATCGTTACACAACTGTATCTCAGATTGAGGTCAAACCGGCGATCAGCGCCCGGCGGCTCCCTCATGGTTCTCCGCGGTCGCCGCGAACACCTCGAGGATTTCCTGGCCGGCCTTGGGCAGCGTCTTGGGGGAACCTACGCCGGCCTGGTCCGGTTCCTGGGCCGTGAAGACCCGGGCCTCGAAGTCTTCGACGAGGCGTTCGCAGCGCGCGATCCAGCCTTCGGCCTCGGCCCTGAGCGGCGACGCGAACCAGTCGCGAGCCTTCGTGCGGCGGAACCATTCCACGATCTTTTCGTATTCGGTCCGGATCTCCTCCGCCTCCTCGTAGGTGAAGTTCTTGCGCGCAATCTCGAAATCGATCTCCGATTGAAAGTTGACCTCGCAGTTCTCGATGATCTCGCGGTAGTGCTTCGCCGTCTGGTCGAGGAAGTGATCCACCAGCTTCTGCCGTTCCTCGCCCGTGAGTCGGTGCGTCGGCAGGAAGTGGAACTCACCTCCCGCTTCCATGATCTTCTTGCGTACCTCCACCAGCTCGCGCCGGATCCTCGGGTTGTCAGGGAATGCGCAGACCGATTGCTGGATGTAGATCGCACCCATCTTCTTGAGCATCCGCCAGACGGCGACGCGACCGGCGGTCGGTTTGGCCGGCATGCGGTAGACGAGGAGGATGAAGGTCGGATGCAGCCTGCGGTTCATGGCCGGCGGCGTGCTCGTGTGCTCGGGTTGGCGCGAAGCGGGACGTTCACAGGCTCGCTTCGCATGTTGGGAGGTGTCGCATGAAGTGGATCACCCGCAAGAACGCGAATGTTGATCGAGTTGCATGCCCCTGGCTCATCAAGCGCTTTGTCGATGCTGAAGCTGAGTTCATCTACGTGCCTACAGAACAGGTTATGTCAGAGGCCGCCACGCAGGACGCGATCCCCTACGACGTCAAGGACGTGGAGCTCGGGCACGTCGACGGTAGGTGCAGCTTCGAATCGATCATGGTCAAGTACGGCCTCACCGATCCCGGCCTGCAGGTGCTGGCGAAGATAGTCCACGGCGCCGACGTCGAGTCCGATCGCGACATCGTCCCAGAGGCGCGTGGACTCAATGCGATCGCCCATGGGTTCGCGCTCGTCCTGGGCGACGCCGACCACGAGAAGATCCGCCTGGAAACGCCGCTTTATGACGCCCTGTACGCGTGGTGCCAGAAGCAGGCGCAAGGCTGAGGCGACTCGCCCTCACGGCTCGATCGGACGGCCACGCGCTGAGGATGCGCTCGCGCATCACGGACCTCTCGCGAGGTGCGTCGACGATGCCAGGCTCTTCCTGGCGGCCGCCGCGACTCGCTTCCCGTCGGCCTCCAGGTGGTGGGGCAGAGGTGGCGCGACGACACGGTGCTGCGCATCGGCCGGGCGGTCGAGCTCACGAATCCGGACTCGAGCCGGCGGCCGGCGCTCTGAGCGTCCGCTCTTGACACTCCACCCAGAATGGCTTAGCTTCGCCAGATAAACCTCTGTGCGGAACAGAGTTCCATCCAACGGAATTTCAGGAGCACCGGCCCCGTGGCGTCAGCGCCTTCGAGCGAGGTCGAGTCCCGCCCATGACGCCCGAATGGTTGGACGTCCGATCGCGCGGATTCGCGGCGAGATGAGCACCGACCGGCGGATGGCGTGGCTGGACGGCCGGCTGGTCGATTGGGCCGACGCCAGGATCCACGTCGACACCCTCGCGGTGCAGGGAGGGCTCAACGCCTATGAGGTGATCGGCGCGTTCTGGTCCGAGGTCGAGCACCAGCTGTTCCTGTTCAGGACCGACGCTCACCTCGAGCGGCTCGCCTACTCGACCAGGGTCATGCGACTCATCGTGCCGTACTCCCCGGATGAGATTGTCGAGGCCGCCGCTGGTTTGCTTCGAGCCAACGCGCTTCGCGAGGACGCCGGTGTGCGAATCGTCGTGTACCTGGGTTCCGGACCCCTGTCGGTCGGCGGCGCGCGAGGAGCCGAAGCCGGGCTCTTCATGATCGCCCGGCCTGCATCACCGGAGCTGCGCCGGCCGCGTCTCCACGTCGGGACGTCCAAATGGTCCCGCCTCTCTGACACCGCCGCGCCGCCGCGGGTGAAGGCCGGGGCGAATTATCACAACGCCCGGCTCGCGCAGCTGCAGGCGCGCATCGACGGGTACGACGACGCCGTCCTTCTGAACAGCGCCGGCAAGGTGTGTGAGCTGCCGCTCGCGAACCTGTTCCTGGTCCGAAACGGAGTGCTGCACACGCCAAGCGCGACGAGCGGGATCCTGGAAGGGATCACCCGCCGGACCGTCATCGAATCCGCGCCAGGCATCGGTCTGAAGGTCGTCGAGCGCGAGGTCGACCGCTCGGAGCTCTATGCGGCCGAGGAGGTCTTCGCGACCGGGACGATGAGCGGCATCACCCCGGTCCTGTCCGTCGACCGCTACCCCGTCGGCACGGGCAACCCGGGGAAGATCACGTCTCGTCTGGCGGCGCTCCTGGATGGACTGAAGCGACATCTCGAACCGTCGCCGCCCGCGTGGTGCGTGCCGGTGTACGTCGAGTAAGTCCCCGCGCGTCCCTCTCCAGCGGAGGAGGGCGCCGCGAACCCGCTGCGGGATCGGGCGCCCCGCGACCGCTCAGCGCCTGGCGCCCACTCCCAGGACACCCTGCGCGATCTTGCCGAAGTCGTCCTCGGTCAGCAATCCCTTCTTGCGCAGCGACGTGGCTTTGACCTCGGTCAGGATGGCGAGCGTCTGCTCGTCGCTGGCCGGCGGGAAGCCCATCTTGTCGAGCCAGATCACCACCGAGTCCAGGCCGCTTCCCTTCCCGAGCACGACCTGGGGTCCGGTCTGCCCGACCATCTCCGGCCGGAAAGGAAACGCCTCGGTCAGACGCTCGGAGCCGACGTTCTTGACCCAGCTGGCGATGATCCCGGACTCGACGTGGAAGATGCGGTCGCCCACGATTCCGCGGTTTGGTGGCACCGGCACGCCGGCGAGCTCGCGGACGAGCCTGGACAGCCCGTAGAGCTTGGAAAAGTCGATCCCGCTCTCGATCCCGTACATGGTCTTGAGCGCCATCACGGTGTCCTCGAGCGGCGTGTTGCCGGCCCGCTCACCAATGCCGGTCACCGAGACCTGCACGGTGCCGACCCCGTTGGCCACGGCGGTGACGGTGTTGGCCACGCCAAGCGAGAAGTCCATGTGGAAGTGAGCCTCCAGAGGCTTGTTGATCCGCTCCTTCACCTTGCGCGCCATGAACGCCGTCGCCTGAGGGGACAGCACGCCGAAGGTGTCGACCAGGGCGAGCGAGTCCATGTGACCGTCGCGGGCGATGATCTCGATCATGTTCAAGAAAGTCGTGATGTCTGCCCGCGTCGAGTCGATGGGGAAGAACGAGACGTACATCCCGTTCTCGTGAGCGAACCGCGTGGACTCGATGGTCAGCTCGATCGCGCGCTCGAACTCCCAGCGGTAGGCGTATTTGATGATGTGCTCGCTGGAGGGGACCTCCATGACGATGTTCTTCACCCCGGTGTCCAGGGCGCGTTTCACGTCGTCGACCATGCAGCGCGAGAAGGCATAGATCGTCGCCGGGAATCCGGCCGCCGCGATTCGCTTCACGGCCTCGGCGTCAGACGGCGAGACAGCGGGAAGGCCCGCCTCGATGCGCTGGACCCCGGCTTCGGCGAGCTTCTCGGCGATGCGCATCTTCTCGTCGGCCGTGAACTCGACACCGGCCTGCTGCTCGCCGTCGCGCAGAGTCACGTCGTGGACCTCGAGCCGGGCGGGGGGTGAGAACCCGGCCGTGACCTCCGGCTGATAGTTCCAGGGACTCACGAAATACTGGTCCGTCTTCCACGGCTGCTTCTGTTCAGCCATCGATCTCTCCTTGTGCATCAGTGGGTTTCAAAGCGGCATCGACCGAGCTCACAACATGATCCGGCCGCCGGCGACGTCCAGCGTTACGCCAGTCATCCACGACGAAGCGTCAGACGCCAGGAACAGCGTGGCCCGCGCGACATCTTCGGGGTCTCCCATGCGTCCCAGGGGTGACAGGGCGGCCACCTCGGCGCGCCGGCTTTCCGACATCAATCTCAGGATCCGGTCCGACAGCACGGTCGCCGGCGCGACGCAGTTGATCCGCACGCCGTGAGCGCCGACTTCTTTCGCCACGTGGCGGCTGAACATGATGATCCCGGCCTTGGATGCCGCGTAGGGGGCCGTCGTCAGGATGTCCAGAAACCGCGCCGCGTTGGAGGCCATGGTCACGATCGACCCGCGCTTGCGATCGATCATCCCAGGCAGGAAGCTCTTGACGGTGAGGAACGTGGTCGTGAGGTTGCCCTCGATCACCGCATGCCAGTCCTCTTCCGCAATCTCGTGTGTCAGCTCATAGGCGCCGAATCCGCCCGCGAAGGCGAGCAGGATGTCAGTCGGCCCGAACTCCTTCTCGGTCTGCTCGCGCATCGCTTCGATCGCCTTGAAGTCGAGGCAGTCGGCCACCACGCCGAGCGAGCGCCCGCCGCCTTCCTTGATCTCTCCGGCCACATGGGCGATCGACCTGGGATCGCGGCCCACCACGACGACCGCCGCCCCCTGCGCGCCCAGCATGCGGGAAGTCGCTGCCCCGATGCCCTTGTTGCCACCGGTGACGACGGCAACTTTTCCGGCCAGGTCGGGATAGGTCGGGACGCTGGCAACTTCAGCTCGCACGTCGTTCGTCCAGCCTGTTGACCGGGCAGCGCGGTGGCTCGCCGCGGAAAGCGCGGGTCACCTCCTCGGCCGCGCGCCGCTTGAGCTCGCTTTCGGATTCGATGGAGTAGTAGGCCATGTGCGGCGTGATCAGCGCGGCGGGATGGGTGCGCAGCGGATGGTCCGCGGGGAGCGGCTCCGACTCGAACACGTCGAGGGCCACGCCGCCGATCTCGCCGCCGGAAAGCGCCTCAGTCACCGCGTCCAGGTCGACCAGGCCGCCGCGCGCGGTATTGATGACCACTGCTGTGCGCTTCATCGACGACAGCGCCTGCCGGCCGATCAGGTGATGGTTCTCCGCGGTGAGCGGAGCGTGCAGCGACACGAAGTCCGCGTCCTCGATGGCATCCTTCAGGCTGCTCGCAAGCGTGACCCCCTCCTGGTCCCAGGTCTTCACGAAGGGGTCGTAGGCGCGCACCCTCAGGCCCAGCGCGAGCGCACGGGCCGCCACGCGCCTGCCGATCCGCCCCACCCCGATGAGCGCGAGCGTGCGGCCCGCGATCCGATGCACGTCCATGCCGGAGGCGTGCCAGCCCCCGGAGCGGGTCGAGAGGGCGGCCGGCAGCAGGCCGCGTGAAAACGCCAGCAGCAGCATGACCGTGTGGTCGGCCACCTCGTCCAGGCAGTAGTCCGGGACGTACGTGACCTGGATGCCGTTGCGCGTCGCCGCATCCACGTCGATGTTGTCGAACCCGATGCCGCAGCGTGAGATGACCCGGCACCCGCCGGCGGCGGCCGCGACGATCACCTTCTCCGTGATCCTGGCGTAGACCACGATCAGCGCTGCACATCCGCCCGCGAGCTCGGCCAGCGTCGCTTCATCGGTCGACGGCGCAACCTTCAGCTCCAGGCCGAGAGGGCCGAGCTCGGCCTGGAACTCGTCGAGGCTGCGGAAGATGTTGTCCGTCATCACGACAGGCCGAGCTGCCATGCGTTCGCCGGCGCCCCTACGCGAGCGCCTCTTCCTCGAAGGGGTACTTCGTGAAGAGGATCGGGCCGTCCTTGGTGACCAGCAGGTTCTCCTCGAGGCGCACCGTCTGCTCCAGCCCAGGATGCCCCGCGAACGTCTCAGCCGCGAAGTACATGCCCTCCTGAAGCTCCACGGGATAGTCGAGCGAGTACGCCCTCGAGATCCACATGCCCTCGTACAGCGAGAGGCCGATCGAATGGGCGAACTGCTGCAGGGTGACGGTGCCGAACTCGTCGTCAGCGTATTTGGGCAGCTTGGCCGCGACGTCGGCCGTGGTGTTGCCGGCCTTCATCTGCTCGATGGCGGCATACATGGTCGAGTGGCACTCCTTGTAGAGGTCCTTCTCCTTCGGCGTCCACTTGATGCCGCCGACCTTGAAGCACCTCACGAAATCGACGAAGTAGCCACCGGGGCCGACCGCGTTCTGGTCGATGATCACGAGGTCGCCCTGCCGGATCACCTTGTCGGTGTGCCAGCGCCGGTACGGGCTGGTGTTGCCGCCCGAAGCCACGATGATGTCGTACACGAAGTCGAAACCCTGCTCGTACAGGTACTCGTTGACCTTGGCCGTGATGTAGCTCTCCTTGACGCCGGGCTTGAGCCACTCGTGCTGGATCTTCCAGAACGACGTGTCGCCGATGGCGGAGGAGATCTTCAGGCACTCGATCTCGTCGGGCGTCTTGATCACGCGGGCGCCCGACATCGCGGGCCACGCGCTGACCACGTTGAGCTTGAGCTTCTGGAACGCCGCGTAGGCGGCAGGATCGTAGACGTCGATCCCGATCTTCTCTTTCTCGACGTGGTTTTCCCTGAGCACCTTCATGACCGACTCGGCCATGCGCTCGGCCATCATCTGTTCGGCCGTCTCCGACCATTTCCACGTGATGGCCGGGCGGATGTTGCCCTTCAACCAGGGGGCGTCGATCTTGGCGCACTCGAGGTCGGATCCCGCCGTCTCGAACAGGACCGGCTCACCATTTCGGGGCAGCACGCAGTAGCGGATGTAGATGTTGTTCTTCCAGTTGCCCTGGAAGACCGAGGTGATGTACCGCACGTTCTCGCCGACGAAGCAGACGAGGGCGCCCAGGTCGTGCTTCTCCATCATCATGCGAGCCCGCGCGAGCCGGTCGCCTCGGAGCCGGTCGAAGTCGACACGGGCCTGCCAGTCGGTGGCCGTCGTGCTGTACGTGCGGCGCGGATCGTATTCGTGCGGCCGACCGATGAAGGTCAGGTCCATGTCCTTGCCTGGCTTGGTGAAAGTGTGCTTTTCGGTGACCTGTGCCAATCGAGCCTCCTCATGTTGTTCCGCAACGCGGAATGCCATATCGAAGGGCGGAAATCCCCTTGCTGATTATGCATGCGCCGGCTCGGGTTAGGCGCGGCGGGCGCTGTGGGACTCGCCCAGGGGGATGTGGTTGGAGTGCTCGATGCGCGCGAGTCGCACCGTCCAGCCGGCGCCGATCACGCCCCGCCACACCGAGCCGAGCTGTCTGGTCGATCGAACCCAGACTCAGCCGAGATAGCGCTGAAGCTCGTCCCGGCGGCGCTCGTAGTCCGCGCGGGCCTTCTGCGTCGCGGCATCGACGGACACTTCGGCGGGGGCGATGTCCCACCAGACCGTTGAGTCGGGGACCCGTCTGTACAGCTCCGTATCCGCCACGATCACGCAGGTCTTCGGCTCGACCCGCGCTTCGCGCAGCGCGCTCGCGAGATCGTCCACGGTCTTGACCTGGAACGAACGCGCGCCGAGGCTGGCGGCGTTCGTGGCGAGGTCGACGGGGAGGAACGGCCCATCCAGTCGCATCGTCTTCGGATCGCGCATCCGGAACTCGTTGCCGAAGCTGATGCCGGTGCGCGCTCGCTGCACGCGGTGGACAGACTGGAATCCATGGTTGTCCGACACCAGGATGGTCACCTTGATCCCCTCCTGGATCGCGCTCGCGATCTCGGTCGGGTTCATCAGGTAGGTGCCGTCGCCGATCACGACGAAGACCTCGGTGTCGGGCTTCGCGAGCTTCACCCCGATCCCCGCCGGGATTTCGTAGCCCATGCACGAGGTGCCGTACTCGAGGTGGCAGCGCCTTCCATCGGTCGCGTCCCAGATTTGAAGCAGGTCGCCCGGCGGCGTGCCCGCCGCGGCCACGACGACGCTGTCGGGGCCGGCGATGTCGTTCAGCACGCCGAGCATCTGAGCCTGGCTCATCGCCTCGCCATCGACCTGGGCCAGCGCGTTCGCCCGGTCGCGCGCCCAACGCTCCTTGAGGCCGACGACCTCCTGCTGATACTCCTCCCGGCCGGCAGCCGTCCTACCCCGGACGCCGGAAACCAGCTGCAGCAGCGTGTCGCGTGCGTCCGCGACCACGGACAGCGCCCGCTGCTTGGCGGCGTCCCGGCCCTCGGCGTTGATCGACACGAAGCGGACGTCGGGGTTCTGGAAGAGGCTCTGCGATCCTGTCACCACGTCGATCAGCCGCGTGCCGATGGCGATCACGAGGTCCGCCCGGCGGACTACCTCGGCCGCCGCCGGCGTGCCGTGCGTGCCGACCCCGCCGAGCGTGAACCACTCGTCGACCTGCACCGACCCCTTGCCGGCGAATGTCTCGACCACCGGGATCGCGAACGCCCGCGCGAAATCGACCAGCGCGTCACCGGCTTCGGAGTAGATCACACCACCGCCGGCGATGACCACCGGACGGCGGGCGGCCTGGATCAGGTCCATCGCTTCGTTCAGCACGGCGGGTTCCGGCTGGGTTCTGGCCACGTGCCAGACGCGCGGCTCGAAGAACCGGGCCGGGTACTCGTACGCCTCCGACAGGACGTCCTGCGGCAGGCAGATCGTCGCGGCACCGGTTTCGGTGGGGCTGGTCAGGATCCTCATCGCCTCGGGGAGAGCCGTCAGCAGCTGCTCGGGTCGGTCGATCCGGTCGAAGAAGCGGCTCACGGGTCGAAGGCAGTCGTTGACGCTGACGTCGGCCTCGCTCGGATGCTCGAGCTGCTGCATCACGACGCCCTGGTGCCGCGTGGCGTACGTGTCCGCGGGCAGCAGCAGCACGGGGATGCGGTTGATGGTTGCCGTCGCGGCTCCGGTCACCATGTTCGTCGAGCCAGGTCCGATCGACGACGTGCAGGCGAGGGTCGAGAGCCGGAGATTCGCGCGCGCAAACCCGACCGCCTCGTGCACCATCGCCTGTTCGTTGCGGGCCTGGAAGTAGCGCATCGAATCGGCGGCGAGGAACAGCGCCTCACCGAGACCTCCGACGTTACCGTGACCGAACACGCCCGCCATCGCGGGAATCAATCGCCGGACCTGGCCGTCGCGCTCCGACGATTGCGCGACGAGGTACCGAACGATCGCCTGCCCCACCGTGAGCGTCTTCCGAGTCGAGACCGGCCCCGTCAACGTTGCCGGCCCAGCCTCCGCATCAACCAAAACATGTGGGCGCCCAAGAAGCCACATTATCCCCAGCGATGATTTTTCGTGCGCCGCGTGAATGCGATCTTCAACCACGGCGAGGTGGACACGACGTCGGCAGCCGTCGCGCGGCGGCGATGGATCATCATGTTGCGCCATGCCGGCGATCCCATCCGCCGGGCGTGGCGAAGAGGGGCGTCACATGAAGAACCTCGAGCGCGACCTGGCCCGGCTCATCGGCGAGGATGCGCTGCGCCGCGGCCAGGATGCCTCGCCCTACAACCACGACAGCACAGAGATGCAGGGCCTGCGCGGGCACGCCGATGCGGTCGTGGCGCCTTCGAGCGTCGAGGCGATTCAAACCCTGGTGTCCTGGTGCGCGAAACGCGGCATTCCAATCGTGCCGCGCGGGGGAGGCACCGGATTCGCAGGCGGCGCGGTGCCGGTCGATGGTGGGGTCGTGTGCTCGCTCGAGCGACTCAACAGGATCCGCCGCTTCGACCCTGAGCTGTGGCGGATCGAGGTCGAAGCCGGCGTGACCACCGGTCGCGTGCACCTGGCCGCGCTCAAGAGCGGACTGTTGTTTCCGCCCGATCCGGGCGCCTCGGAGCAGTCGCAGATCGGCGGGAACATCGCGACCAACGCGGGCGGGCCGCGCAGCTTCAAGTACGGCGTGACGGGCGCATTCGTGACCGGTCTCGAGGCAGTCGTGCGGGAAGGGGAGCTGATTCGAGTCGGCGGAGCCTTTCGCAAGGACGTCGCCGGCTATGACCTGGTTCATCTGCTGACGGGCTCGGAGGGCACGCTCGGCATCATCGTCAGCGCGTGGCTGAGGCTGGTCCCGGCGCCTGAAGACGTGCGGGTCGTGGTGGCCGCGTATCGCGACATCGACGAGGGAGTCGATGCGATCCTCCGCGTTCCGGGGTCGGGGCTCGTCCCGGTGAGCCTCGAGTTTTTCGACCCCGGATGCGTGCGCGCCTGCCGCGCGACGCTGCCGGTCGAGATCCCCGACGACACCCGCTTCCTCGTCGTGAGCGAATGCGACGGCGGCGCGGCGGAGGCCGAGCGCATCGCGGCGGAGGTGGCGGACGCGCTCGGAGCTGAATCCGTTCGGGCCGTGCTGAGCGGCCAGGCCAGGCTCGCCGAGCTCGCCAGGTGGCGCGATGGAATCGGATACGCCGTGCGCACCATCCGCGGCGGAAAGATGAGCGAGGACGTCGCCGTGCCTCTGGACGCGCTGCCGGCCTTGATCAAGGAGACCATCGAGATAGGGGGCAGGCACTCCCTACCGGCTTGCAGCTGGGGACACGCCGGCGACGGCAACGTCCATGCCACCTTCATGATCGACCCGAGCTCGACGGCCGAGGTCGAGCGCGCCTGGCGGGCGGCTGACGAGCTGTTCCTGCGGACGCTTGCGCTCGGCGGCACCGTGTCCGGCGAGCACGGGCTCGGCTGGGTCAAGCGATCGCAGTTCGCGCGCCAGTTCGGACCGCTCGAGCGCGAGCTGCAGCGCGGCATCAAGACGCTGTTCGACCCGGCCGGCGTCTTCAACCCCGGCAAGAAGGTGTCAGAGAGCGCGGGCGGTCCCCCCCGAGGTTCCGGCGCCGAGGAGTAGGCGGCCGGTCCCAGGCTCGGCGACGACGACGCCTCGATCCATCACGATCCGCCCGCGCACGTAGGTCCGCACCGCGCGACCGGTCAGCTCCCGGCCCGTGTAGGGAGACCACCGCGCCAGCGACAGGACACCGTCGTCGGTGACTGTCCATCGTTCGCGCGGATCGACCACCACGACATCCGCGTCAGCGCCGGGGGCGAGCCTGCCCTTGCGCGGCGCGAGCCCGTAGAGGAGCGCGGGCTTCTCGCTGTACAGCTCCACGAGTCGCTCATAGGTGATCCGGCCGGCGGCGGCGGCGTCCAGCAGGATTCCCATCGTCGTGTCCAGTCCTGGAAGCCCGAAGTGCGCATCCCACAGGCTCGCGCCGAGCTTCTGCGCTCGGGTCGACGGTGCATGGTCCGACGACACGATGTCGACCTGCCGGCCGCGCACCAGCGACCACATCCGCTCGAGGTCCTCGTCCCCTTCGGCGCGGGCCGGCGGTGTGAACTTGCGGAGCGGTCCGAGGTCCTCGACCTCGCGGCGCAGCATTGTGAGGTACTGCGGGCACGTCTCCACCGACACGCCGTCGTAGCCCTCGCGGCGGGCAGTGTCGACTGTGGCGGCGCAGCTTGCGTGCGCGATCACGACGCGCGCGCCGGTCTCGCGCGCAATGCTGGCTACCACCTCGACAGCGGTCAGCTCGGCGTCGAGGTTGCGCCAGGCGGGGATGATGCCGCCGTCGTCTCGTCCGCTGGCACGCAGAACGCGCTCCGCGGCGGCCGTGCCCGACTCGTCCTCGCAGTGGACCAGGAAGACTGCGCCGGCGGCGGCGCCCGCGGCGAAGAGAGCGCGAAGCTGCGCGGGCTGATGTGCCGGCACACCATGAGTCGTGCACATGAAGACCTTCAGGAACGCCGCGCCGGCATGCCATGCGCCGAGCGCCTCGTCGACGTGGCCCGGCCACGCGTGCGCCGCCAGCGCAAAGTCCACACGCGCTCGGTCCGCCAGGTACGCGGACTTCGTCGCGAGGTCGCCTTTCGTGCGGACAGGTCTCCCGTGCGTGTGTTCGATCACAGTGGTCACGCCGGCGCGTGCCGCGGCTGCCGTCCCGGATGGAAAGTCCTCACGGGTCGGGTCGCCCGGATCCATCAGGTGCACATGGCTGTCCACCATGCCCGGCATGACGAGCAGGCCTGATGCGTCGAACCGCTCATGCGCCGGCTCGACGCCCTGTGTCACAGCCGCCACCGACCCCCCGGATATGTACACGTTGCCGCGCGACGAACCGCTCGCCGTCACCAACCGCCCGCCCTCGATTCCGAGCTCAAATGTCAAGGCAGATTTCCGTCCTGGGGAATGACGCCACCGGCAAGACGATTCGCGCGTGCTCGACAGCCGAACAGATCCTGTGATATATGTTGGGTGGATTTCGGGGAACGAAATAGCGTTCCGTCTGGCGGAATCGTATAGTCAAGTTGGGGAGGCTCGAGCATCGCACAGCCAACCGAGGTGGAACCAGCGTGTCTGCGCAGCGTTCGTGAGCAACCTGTAGAGGGCGGCACCGCGGCCTGATGGGAAACGCCGTCACCTACGCGGCCGGCTACGGATTGGTCACCGCTGCCATCCTCGCCATCTCGACCGTGGCCGTCACGCTCCAGTACAGCGTGACCCGGGTCCCCAACTTCGCACAGGGCGACATCATGACCCTGGGCGCCTACGCGGCGGTTCAGACCTCGATCCTCGTGCCCAACCTCTTCCTCGAAGCCGCCGTCGCGGTCGTGGTGTGCGCGGCGTTCTCATTCGCCATGAACTACGGTCTCATCCAGCCGTTCCAGAGGCGCGGCGTCAAGAACATCATCATCCTGGTTGTCACCGCCGCGGTCTCGCTGATCCTTCAGAACGTGATCCTCGCCATCTACGGCGGCGCGCCGGTCAACTTCAAGCTTCCGTCGACGTCGCCCGCGCCTTACGGCCCCTTCCGGTGGACCGAGCGCGACATCCAGATCATGGTCGCCGCCGCGCTGGTGCTGCTGAGCGTGCACTTGATCCTCACCTACACGAAGTTCGGCAAGTCACAGCGCGCGGTCAGCGACGACCCCGAGCTCGCTCGCGTGTCGGGCATCGACTCCGACCGGGTCATCAACTTCACCTGGTTGTGGGCGGGCGGGATGACGGGATTCTCTGGATTCGTCCTCGCCGCCAGCATCGGCGCCTTCGACCCGTCGTTCGGCTTTGCGTTCCTCCTCGTCATCTTCGCCGCCGCCGTCGTCGGCGGGATCGGGCAGGCGTACGGCGCGATGCTGGGCGCTCTCCTGATCGGCCTCGCCATGGAGATCAGCGCCGTGTACATATCGAGCGAATACAAGGAGGTCGTCGCCTTCGTGTTCCTGATCGTCGCCTTGCTCATCAGGCCCAGCGGTCTCATCGCGGCTCGGGCGAAGAACATCGTCTATTGATCGATTACACCATCAGCCTGCTGACGCTGACGGTGATCACCGCGATCATCGTCCTCGGCCTCAACGTCAGGTGGGGCTGGGCCGGCGAGTTCGACCTTTCCTACTACTCGTTCGTGGCGATCGGCGCCTACATCACGAGCGTGCTCGTCGGCCCACCCTCTGGCGGAGCCAACCCGCTGGTGCAGCCCCCCGCGGGCTGGATCCTTGGACTGCACTGGCCGTTCATCCCGAGCGTGATCGTGTCGGTGCTCGCGACGGGCGCGATCTCCGCCGTGCTCGGCGCGGTCGCCTTGCGCAAGCTGAGGGGTGACTATTTCGCCATCACGACGGTGGCGTTCACGCTCATCGTGATCACCGTCTTCAGCCAGAACTTCCAGCTCTTCAACGGTTTCCTCGGCGTGTTCAGCCTCCCTCAGCCCTTCTACGACTTCCTGAACCAGCCGGACTTTTTCACCTACAGCCTGATCTTTCTTGGGATTGGCATCGTCTTCCTGGTCATCGTCTACGTCGTCCTATCGCTGCTTCTGCACAGCCCCTTCGGGCTCACGCTCAAAGCGATTCGCGAGGACGAGCAGGCCGCCGCCGCCTTCGGCCGCAACGTCTACATGGGCAAGCTCAAGGCCTACGTCATCGGCGGTATGGTGGCCGCGCTCGGGGGATCGCTGTACGCGGTCTACCTCTCGTCCTGGAACCCCTCCGCCTGGTCCGCCGTGGAGGGCTTCCTGTTGTTCGCGGGCATCTTTCTCGGCGGGCAGGGCAACACGTTCGGCGTGATCGTCGGGGTGTTCATCGTCACGATCCTGATTCCCGAGGGAACGCGGTGGCTGCCGGAGTTCCAGAGCAGGCCGGACCTCTATCCGGCGCTTCGCAACATCGTGAGCGGCATCCTGATCCTGCTCGTGCTCCGCTTCCGGCCGCAAGGGCTGCTCCCGGAGCGACACCTGACGGAGATGGGCTACCGCCTCTGGCCCTTCAAGTGGCGTCCTCCGCTGCGTGTGTTGAGGATCGGCAATGTCAAGCCCTGACGCTTTTCTCGAGGTGAGCCACCTCGCCAAGCGATTCGGAGGCGTGCGGGCCGTGGTCGACTGCTCGTTCTCCGTCCGCAAGGGAACTTGCGTCGGCCTGATCGGCCCCAACGGCGCCGGCAAGAGCACCGTGATCGAGATGGTGTCCGGCTTCGTCGCGCCCGACGCCGGCAAGATCGTGTTCGACGGCGCCGAGATCCAGGGCAAGCCACCCCACCGGGTCGCGGCGCGCGGCCTGATCCGCACCTTCCAGACCCCGCGCGAGTGGCAGGGGCTGACCGTGCTGGAGAACATGATGATCGCCGCCGACCAGCAGGGGCGCGACGCCGTGTGGCGAGCGCTCGTCAGCCGGCGGCTCCTCAAGGACGCGGAGCGCGCCAGCCTCAGCCGGGCGCGCGAGCTCCTGGATCGATTCGGGCTCCTGCAACTGCGAGACCAGATGGCCGGGTCCCTCAGCGGCGGCCAGAAAAGGCTGCTCGAGTTTGCGCGCATCGCCATGCGGTCCCCGCTCATGGTCCTGCTCGACGAGCCGTGCGCCGGGGTCAACCCGGTGCTGCAGCGCAACATCGAAGAGGCGATCGTCGGCCTTCAGCGCGACGGGATAACGCTGCTCTTGATCGAGCACAACCTTCCCTTTGTCGAGCGCGCGTGCCAGGACATCTACGTCATGGCCTCCGGCGTGACGATCGCGGAAGGCAAGCTCGCCGAGCTTCGGCGCGAGCGAGCCGTCGTGGACGCGTACCTGGGGGAGGTCGCGGCCGGTGCTTGAGGCGATGCCAAAGGAGCCGGCCGTCGACGAGAGATTGCTGGTCGTCGAGAAGCTCACCGCCGGTTACGGCGGCGCACCGGTCATCCAGCAGGTCGACTTCCAGGCCAGGCGAGGCCATATCACGGCGATCGTGGGGCCCAACGGAGCGGGCAAGTCGACGTTCCTGAAAGTTGTGGTCGGCGTCTTGCGCCCGCAGGAGGGCAAGGTGACGTTCCAGGGCAAGGACGTGACGGGCATGCCTGCGCAGCGCCTGGTGCGGGAGGGCATCTCTTACATCCCCCAGGTCGCGAACGTCTTCCCGTCCCTCACCGTCAAGGAGAACCTCGAGATGGGCGGCTTTGCGCTGAAGAGGGGCTTGAGGGGGAGGATCGAGCACGTTTGCGAGATGTTTCCCGACCTCAAGCCCGCGTTCAAGCGTCCTGCCCGCACGCTCTCGGGAGGCCAGCGAACCATGCTGGCGATCGCGCGGGGATTGATGCTCGAACCGACGGTCCTCATCCTCGACGAGCCGACCGCCGGGCTGGCGCCCAAGTTCGTCGATGCGGTCTGGTCGCGCATCACCGCCATCCGCTCGCTCGACGTGGCGGTCGTGATCGTCGAGCAGAACACCCGCCGGACGCTGACCCACGCCGACTGGGGCTACGTGATGGTGCTCGGCCGGAACCGTCTGTCGGGCACCGGAAAACAGCTGCTGGACGATCCCGAGGTCGTCGACCTCTACATAGGCAAGGAGTGATGCCGATGACTCTCGTCGACAACGCCGGTCGTGTCTGCACCGGAGGGCACGGCCCGGAGCTCAAGCGCCAGATTTCCGGGAAGACTGAGGAGGAGATATGACATTCGGCGTCAACCGAAAACGCCTGAGCGGGCCGGGCTTGGCCCTCGCGGCCGGCCTGATGATGGCAGCCTGTGGAGGGGGCGGCACGGGTTCGAGCAACCAGCCCAGCGGGCCGGTTCACTTCGACGCGCAGGGCTCTTTCACCGGGGTTCACATCGCGACGGGACTCCCGATCCTCGAGGGTGACAAGGCGGCGACGTACGTGATCAACCAGGCTGGCGGGATCCTCGGCCACCAGCTGGTCATGGACACCGTGGACGACGTGGGTGACGAGGCCGACGCGGTTCCCGCGATGAACCGTGAGATCTCGGTCAACAACCCGGTCTTCATCGTCGGTTTGACCAGTGACGAGATCCATGGCGTGCAGCCCATCTTCGACCGCCACCACCTGATCGACGGCTGGAACGGCGGCGACACGCACTACGACAACAACGCCGACAAGTGGCTGTGGCGCTGCAACGCGTCGGACTCGCAGCTTGGCGTCGCAGTGGCCGCCGAAGCCTATGACAAGGGTTACCGCAACGCGGTCATCTTCATGTCGCAGGCGGCCAGCACGCAGACCCTGACCCCGATCATCGCCAATGCCTTCAAGGCGCTGGGCGGCAACGTGCTGGGAATCGTGAACATCGTCCCGGGCCAGTCGTCATACCGCAGTGAGGTGCAAAAGGCGGTCAGCTATCACCCCGATGTGATCCTCACTCAGATGGAGCCGAGCACGGGCTCCGTCGCCATGGCCGACTTCAAGGAAGTTGACAACCTGTCGATTCCGTTCGTCGGCACCGACCTCACCGGAGGGTCGGACTTCATCAAGGCGATCGGACCGTCGGTCGCCCAGGCGCACTTCGTGTCGGTTGAGGGCAGCAACGCCCTGACGGACGCCGGCACAGCCTTCGTCGCGGCCTACAAGACGGTCAACGGCCACGAGCCACTGGGCGGCTCGGCGTTCGCCTACGACTGCGTGATCGACTTCGCGCTCGCGATCACCAAGGCCAACTCGTTCGACGACAACGTCTGGGTCAACTCGATCACAGCCGTGTCGAACCCACCCGGCACCGCGGTCAGCGACTACAAGACCGGGGTGGACATGATCAAGGCTGGAAAGAAGATCAACTACGAGGGCGCGAGCGGCCCGATGGACTTCAACCAGTTCCACAACGTGAACGGCGCCTGGGACATCGTCCAGTCCAACGGTGACGCGGGTGGCGACACGACCACCGTCCGCACCATCACCGCCGACGAGATCCAGACGATCGTTCAGAAGATGCCGGCCTCGAGCTAGCCGGCGGACAGAGTCCCTTGTTCGAATCCAGGGGGGCCGCTCCGGAAGGAGCGTCCCCCCCGTCCCGGTCTCGAGCGCGATGACGGGCGCCGCCGCCGTGCAGCGGGAAGAGCCCGCCATGCCCGAGGGTATGCGCCTGTACCCGCGCCTCTTCTCGCCCATCCGGCTGCGCCACACGATCGTCAAGAACCGGATCGTGTTTCCGCCGACCTGCCCCACGTGGGTGGCGAGCCCGCAGAAAGCCGAGCTCACCGACCTGGCCACGGCCTACTACGAGGAGCGAGCTAGCGGCGGCGTCGGCCTGATCATCATCGGCGGCACGCACGTGCACCCAAGCTCCGTCGCGGCGCCGCTGGCGCAGCCCGGCCTCTGGGACGACCGCCAGATTCCGGGCTTCGCCGCCGTCGCCGAAGCCGTGCACCGGCACGGAGCCAAAGTCGCGGTGCAGCTCCGCCACACCGGCATGAACGGAACAGCCGCCTACAAGATGGAGCCCTCGGCCGACCCCGACAACACCTACTACGTGTTGGCGCCGAGCCAGGTGCCGAACGGCGAGTACCCGCTCGCACAGATCCCCAAGGAGCTGAGTGACGGTGAGATCGAGGAGATCCTCGATTGCCACGCCGCCGCCGCGGAACGCGCGATCCGCGCGGGTCTCGACGGCGTCGAGTTTCACATGGCGCACGGGTTCATGTCGTGGCAGTTCCTCTCGCCGGTGCACAACCAGCGGACGGACAGGTGGGGAGGGAGCTACGAGAACCGCCTCCGCTACTGCGTGGAGGCCCTGCGGCGGATGAGGGCGGCCATCGGTGACGGGCCCTTCCTCGGCTACCGCATCACTTCCAACTCCTTCTGGCCCAACGACCTGGTGCTGGCCGACGTGACCCGCATCGTGGCGGACCTCGAGACGTTGACGGACATCGATTTCGTCGACGTGACGGTGGGCGTGGATCATCGATTCATCCACACGCCGATGGAATTCGAGCCCGGGTGGGAGAAGCCCTACACCCGCGCGATCAAGGCCGTCACCGCCAAGCCGGTTTTTCTCGTCGGCCGGATCACCACCCCCGAAGTTGCCGAGTCGCTCCTCGAAGCGGGAGAGGGCGACGCCATCTCGCTGGCCCGCCAGCTCTTCGCCGACGCCGACTGGGCGAACAAGGCCCTCGAGGGCCGTTCGGATGACATCCGACGCTGCGTGGCGGCCAACTTCTGCTTCAAGAGCGTGCTGTCGGGCAGCCGCGTGCAGTGCATCTACAACCCGGTGACGGCACGCGAGCGGATCTGGGGCAGAGGCACCCTCGAGCGCGCGAAGACGTCGAAGAAGGTGCTCGTCATCGGTGGGGGCCCGGCGGGCCTGGAGTACGCGCGCATCGCGTCCGCGCGCGGGCATCGAGTGGTGGTGCTGGAAAAAGAGGCCCAGGCCGGCGGCCACAGCAGGCTCCATGCCCGGCTGCCGACGCGGTCTGAGTTCGGCCGGATCGGCGAGTGGCTGGCCGCGCAGTCGGTGAAGAACGGGGCCGAGCTCCGCACCTCGTGCGAGGTCACCGCGGACAACGTCGAGAGCATCGTGAAAGACGAGCGACCCGACCACGTCGTGATCGCCACAGGCTCACGCGTGTGCCGAGACGGCTTCCAGGGCTGGACCGGGGCCGCGCTGCCAGGCCACGAGACGGCCCGCTGCGTGGGTTGGAACCAGGTCGCGACCGGCGAGGTCGTCCCGGACGGCGAGGTCCTGGTGATCGACGACCAGAGCGACGTGGTCGGGCCCCTGACGGCGGTGGCGATCGCTGAAAACGGAAGATCGACCTCGGTCAGGATCGTCACCCGCTGGCCCGCGCTCGGACTGGAGCTCATGCGGGACTCGTATCTCGAATGGATCTTTCCACGCGTGTACAGGGCTGGGGTCAAGATGATCACCGATCGATTCGTCGAGCGGATCGACGGCAGCCACGTCGCCCTGTACAACCTCCATCTGCGATCGGACGTGATGAGCGTCAGGGCGGACTGGATAGTCATGGCGACCGCGAGGATCTCCGAGAATTCCCTGGCACCCCACGTGGCGGGGCTTGGTCCCACCGTTGAGGTCATCGGCGACGCGGTGGCGCCGAGGGGAACCTATGAAGCCGTGTTCGAGGGCCACCGACAGGCGCGCAAGTTGTGACAAAGGAGCGATCAATGACGACAGAAGCCGCGAAGCCCCACGGCCGCCTGCACGATCGCGTGGCCCTGATCACAGGCGCCGCGACCGGCATCGGCCGGGCCTTTGCATCCGTTTTCGCCGAGGAGGGCGCCGACGTTGTGATCGTCGACGTCAACAAGGCCGAGTCGGAGGTCGCCAGAGGACTCGTCGAGGCGCAGGGCCGCCGGGCCCTCGTCCAGGTGTGCGACGTCAGCCGGCCGGAGGCCGTCGACGCGATGGTGGGCGCCGCGCTCGAGCGGTTCGGCCGAATCGACGTCCTGGTCAACGGCGCCATCCTGCGCCAGGGCGGTCCGATGGAAACGCTGTCGCTCGAGCAATGGGACACGCTGATGAACATCGGCCTTCGCGGCTACTTCATCGTGGGGCAGCGGGTCGGCCGCGAGATGATCGCGAGGAAGTCCGGCGTGATCATCAACATCGCGTCAACCGGCGGCTACCATCCGTACCCGGACGCTGGTGCGTACAGCCCTTGCAAGGCGGCGGTCATCATGCTGGCAAAAATGTGGGCGATGGAGTGGGGCCAGCATGGGATCCGCGCCTGCTCGATCAGCCCCGGGTACGTGCGCACTCCGATGACCGATCACCTGTACGCGCAGCCTGAGGTCTTAGCCGGCCGCAGCGCGAGCGTGCCCATCGGCCGCATCGCCGACGCCGTCGAGATCGCGCGCGCGGGCGCCTTCCTCGCCTCCGACGACGCCAGCTACGTGACGGCGGCCGACCTGCTGGTCGATGGAGGCTTCGCTCACAGCAAGTTCCTCGGCGTGCCTGGACGGCACAAGCACTCGTGATGGAATCGGCTGACCGCGTGCTCCGCGTGCTCGAGGTCTTCGGACCGGCGGAGCGAGAGCTGTCCCTGTCCGATATAGCCGAGCGCATGCAGCTCCCGAAGAGCTCGGTGCACCGCCTGCTCGGGACGCTCATCTCGCGCGGGTTTGTCGAACGCGACAGCCAGAACCACCGCTACTCGCTCGGCATCCGTCTTTTCGAGGTCGGCTCGAACGTGATCCACGGCCGCGGGCTGCACGCCGCCGCTCACCCCATCCTCGAAGAGCTGACGATGTCCACGGGCGAGACCTCGCACCTGGCGGTCGGCTCGGGGACCGAGGCGGTTTACGTGTACAAGCTCGACGGGCCATCCGCCATCCAGATGCCATCGCGCGTGGGCGGACGCGCTCCGGGCCACGCCACGAGCATCGGCAAGGTGCTCCTCGCGTGGGGCGGCTCGGACCTCCGCAGGCAGATGGATGGGGTTCCCCTTCGGCCGTACACGGTCAACACGATCACCGACCTGGACGGCTTCGATGCCGAGCTCGAGCTCGTGCGCAGCCGCGGCTACGCGACGGACATGGAGGAATTCGAGATCGGTCTGCGCTGTGTCGCGGCGCCGGTTCACGACATGACCGACCGCGTGATCGCTGCGGTCGGGATCGCCGCTCCTGCCATCCGGCTCAACGAAGACGCGATGTCGAAAGCGGTCGAGGCGGTGACCGGCGCGGGCATGGCGATCTCCCGGCAGCTCGGGCACATTCGCGGCACCGCACGCGTGCCGCGAGCGGCCGGCTGATGTCGGACCGACGCGTCCGCACGGACCTCGGGCAGTTCGCGCACGGGCAGTTCAGGGTCGACTACGAGGACAGGCCAGATCCGGCGCACCTGCGCGAAAAGCGGGTGGCTCGCGCACGTGAGGCGATGAAGGCGGCCGGAGTCGACGCGCTGCTCGTGTGGAAGGACGAGAACGTGCGCTACCTCACCGGCCTGCGCGCGCAGATCATCGCCGGCAAGAGCGCGCTGCTCAACGGATGCCTGATCACCCTCGAGCAGGGTCCGATCCTGCTGGCTTCCGGAGGCGAGGTCCAGCGCATCGGCGTCCTGATGCCCTGGATCGAGGAGGTGCACGCCGTACCGATCATGGAGGCGGCGGGGCTGGTGCAGGCGGCGGTCTCGAAGACCATCGCGCCGCTCATGCGCAAGCTCGGCGTGGACGCAGGGGTGGTCGGTCTCGACGAGGCCGCGTACTGCCAGGTCGAAGCGCTCGCCGCGGCGCTGCCGGGGGCCAGGCTGCGCGATGGCGACGCCGTCATGCAGGCGGCCCGGCGGATCAAGTTTCCCGAAGAGATCGCGCTCATGCAGGAGGCTTGCGCCATCGCCGAGGGCCTGACCCAGGCAGCGGTCGAAGCCATCAAGCCGGGGGTCCGGGAAACCGACGTCGTGGCGGAAGCGATGCACGCGCTGTTCAGGCTGGGCGGAGAGATGTCGCACGTGACAACACCATTCGTCGCCTCCGGCGAGCGCATGGCGCCGCCGCAGCGGAGCGCCTCGGACAAGATCATCCGCGACGGAGACGTGGTGTTCATCGACATCGGCGCGATGTGGTCCGGCTACTTCGGGGACATGGGCCGGACCGTGATCTGCGGAAAGCCGTCGCGCCGGCAGCAGGAGGTCTACACGGCGGTGCACGAGGCCCTCCAGGCCGCCACGGCGACCATGGCCGCGGGCCGGACCAATGACGACGTGGCCGCCGCGGTGCGCGAGGTCGCGGCGTCACACGACCTGGCCGATCACTTCATCAGCCTCTTCATCGGCCATGGGGTCGGCATGGGATCCAACGAGCCCCCATACATCGGCGAGGCCCTCCCGGGCGCCGACACGGTCGTGCTCGAAGAGGGAATGACCTTCGCGGTCGAGCCGCTGATCTGGGTGCCCGGCGTGCGGGGAGGCGCTGGTGTGAGGCTCGAGGACACCATCCTGGTCACCGCGGACGGCGGTCGCCCGCTCAGCCGGATGGGTTGGGACGATCGCCTCATGTTGTGAGGCGGGCTCCAGGGAATCCCGTCAATGCGTCAGCTGGGCTTCGGCCCGCCACTTCGAGGAGCTGTGAATGAAGATCGACACGCACAACCATGTGATGCCTGAAGAGGTGATCGAGCTCGTCAACTCGGATCCCGCCTACGACGTTCGGGTCGACAAGGGCAGGTGGAAGGGGGGCGTGCACGTGGAGTTCGCGGTGACCGACCCCTTCTTCAAGCCGGCCGCGAAGATCCGCGAGCTCGAGGCCAATGGACTCGAGGGGGCCGTCATCTCGCCGGCTCCGCCGCTGTTCTACTACGACATCGACCCGGAGCCGGCCGCCGTCATGTGCCGGACCACCAACGCGGGCCTGAAGCGCTTCTCTGAGCACGCGCCGGACCGCATGCACTGGATGGCGCACGTGCCGATGCAGGCGCCACGCGCCGCGGTCGAGATGCTCGAAGAGTCAGCCCGGGCGGGCGCCTCCGGCGTCGAGGTCGGAACGTCGATCGCCGGACGCCGGCTGGACGAGCCCGACTTCGAGGACTTCTGGGCCGCGGTCGAGCGCCTGCGGCTGCCGGTCATGCTCCATCCCGCCTACAACGAGGCGAGCAAGCCGCTCAACGACTACTACTTCCAGAACGTGATCGGCAACATGCTCGAGACGACGATCGCCGCCGAGCGCCTGATCTGCGCGGGCGTGCTCGACCGCCACCCAGGCGTGCGCATCCTGCTCGTGCACTCGGGCGGCTACTTTCCATACCAGGCGGGCCGCCTCAAACACGCGCGGACTGTCCGGCCCGAGCTCAGCCGCTCACCAAGTGACCCATGGGAGTACATCGGCCGGCTCGTCTTCGACACCATCACGCACGACACGCTCGCTCTTCAGTACCTGGTGCGCCGAGTCGGCGCCGACAACCTCGTGATGGGCACAGACCTGCCGTTCGACATGGCAACCGTGCAGCCGATGGACGCGCTGACTGGCGCGGTGGACGCGGCGACCGCCAGGCGGATCGCCGAGACCAATCCCGCCCGGCTCTACAGGTTCGGCGACTGAATGACCGGGGCAACGGGCGGCCGGCTCGCCGGAAAGCTCGCGGTCGTCTCGGGCGGCAGCCGGGGCATCGGCCGCGCCATCGCCACCAGGTTCGTCCAGGAGGGGGCGCGGGTCGTGATCGGGGCCCGGAGCGCCGAACCGCTTCGCGCGGCGATGGCCGAGCTGAATCGGTCGGGTGAATTCTGCCGTGGCGTGGGAGGCGACCTGTCGAAAGCCGAGGCCGTGGAAGCGCTGGCGGCGGCGGCGGCGGAGTGGGGCGGGATCGACGTCCTGGTCAACAACGTCGGTGGCGCCCCGGCGGGCAGCTTCCTCAAGCTCACCGACGAACAGTTCCTCGCGTCGTGGTCGCTCAAGTTCCTGGCCGGCGTGCGCCTTTCCCGCGCCGCCATCCCACACATGACTGAGCGCGGCGCTGGTTCGATCATCAACATCACCGGCGCCGGTGGGCGTGAACCCGGTCCCGAGGCCGCGGTCATCGCCTCGACGAATGCAGCGATCCGAGCGGTGACCAAGTCGCTCAGCCGCGAGATGGCGCCCAGGGGCATCCGCGTCAACGCGATCTGCCCGGGCAACGTTCGGACGGAGCGCGCGGTCGAGCTGGCGAGGCAGACGGCTGCCTCGCGCGGCGTCACGCCTGAGGTCGTGGAGGCCGAGGGCCTCAGGACGACGCCGACCGGCCGGATGGTAGAACCATCCGAGATCGCCGAGATCGCCCTCATGCTCGCGGCCGGCGACGTGCCGTCGCTGACGGGTGCTGAGATCGTCGTCGACGGCGGCCGCACTCATTTCATGTAGCCCTGCTGACCGTCCAGCGCCGCCTGCTCGTCTCGACGATGGCGCTGATGTTTTGCTACGGCCTCGTCTATGCGTGGGGAGTCGTCGCGCCCGAGGTGGAGAGCGTCGAACGCTGGCCGGCACTCCTGGTCGCTGCCGTGCTCTCGGGGAATCCCGTCGGCTGGAGCATTGGAGTTGTGCTCGGCGGAAGGCTCGCCGACCGGCATCGGCCTCGGATGCTTTGCTGCGTCGCGGTGGCGATGCTCGCGACTGGGTTTGGCATCGCGTTCGCGTTCCCTTCACCCGCCTCCTTCATCGCCGGCTACGGCGTCCTGGGCCTGGGCATGGGGGGTGGGTTCGCGATCACCGCCTGTCTCGCCGCCATTCGCGAGGTGATGCCGCAGAGGCTGGGCGCCGCCTCGGGCGCCATGACCAGCTGCTACGCGCTGGCGGCGCTGGTCGAGGTTCCGCTGGTGAGTCGCCTCGACGTCGCGGTTGGCTGGCTCGATGCCCTGCGTGTCGTCGGAGCGGCCCTCCTCGCCATTTGCGTGATCGCCGTCGCCGTGATGCCTTCGCTCCCCAAACCAACCTCGAGGGTGGCAGACCGGCGCCCCGCACGAGAGCTCGTGCTGGAGCCCAGGCTGATCGCCGCCTGTCTCCTGGCGCTGAGCATCCCGCCCGTGGGCGCGGGCGCCTTCAGCCACCTGGGAACTTACTCGGCCCTGCTGCACATGACGCCAGTCGTGGCCACCGCCTCGCTGGTCGCGGTGGCGATCGGCAACTTCACCGGGCGCTTCTCAGGCGGCGCGCTGTCGGACCGGATGGGAGCCGACCAGGTGATGGTCCTCGCGCTCCTCTTCGACGTCGCTGCGGCGATCGCGCTGAGCAGCGCCTCCGGCCCGGTCGCCCTGCTCGCCGGCGGCCTGCTCGCGGGCGCCGCGTTCGGAGTGGCTTACGGCGCGCTCCCGAGGCTGGCGGCCACGATCCGCGCAGGCGCCGGCGCGAATTTCGTGTACGGCCTGGTGTCGATCGGGTTCGCGGCGGGCACCTTCGCGGGCCCGCTCCTGGTCGCGGGTGCAGGCGCCGGCCGCACGAGCTGGCTCTTCGCCGCCGCCGCCGTCGTGGTCGGGGGCGCCATCGTGGTCTTGCGCAGGACGATCCTGGCCGGCCCCCCCGCCACTTCGCGTCCTTTATATGCGGAGCGGCGAATGCCCCCCTAGAGCTTGACCACCTGGCCTGTTCGCGCCGATTTCGTGATCGCCTCGACGAGCTCGACGCTCCGGGCGCCATCCTCACCGGACGGGTTGGGCTCCGTGTCGTCGATCACCGCCCGGTTGAAGGCCGCGACCGCACGTTGGAATCCGTCCTTCGTGTTGAAGGGGATCGTCTTCTCATCGGATCCGCTCAGCACGAGCAGCTCACCCTCGAGGAAGGGCCTTGTCGTGTTGCGGCCCGTGATGCGCCCCGAGCTCCCGTAGATCTCCATGTCGGCGCGGGGGTTCGGCGTGGCCTGGCTCCCGTTGATGTAGGCGAGCGCCCCATTTTCGAAGCGCACCAGCAGCAGCGAGATGGTCTCCAGAGTGTCCGACCGGCCCACGTCCGTCAGGGCAACCACCTCCGTGGCCTCCGAGCCGGCGAAGTAACGGGCGAGGTCCAGCGGGTGCACGGCGATGTTGTTGACCGAACCCATGCCCGCCAGGGCTGGATCCGTCCGCCAGCCCTTCAGGGGGTTCGCCCCGGCGCAGCTTTCGATCTGCATGACCATGACCTTGCCGATGGCTCCATCGCGGATGAGCTTGACCGCCTCCTCGTTCGCCGCGTAGTGGCGCGTCTGGAAATCGGTGCCCAGCTTTACGCCCGCATCCTTTGCCGCCTTCACCACGCGGCGGGCGTCGTTCGAGTTCATCGCAAGCGGCTTCTCACAGAAGATGTGCTTGCCGGCCTTCGCCGCCTCGATCGCCTGCTCGGCGTGCAGAGCGTTCGGGCTTGCGATGTACACGACGTCGACGCTCTTGTCCTCGAGCATGTCCGAGTACGACGTGTACGCCTTGCCGCCGTGCTTGGCCGCGTACGCCTCACCCTTGTCCTGCTCCCGGCTGAAGACCGCGACCACATGGCTGTCCGCCGCGGCGTTGACAGCGGGACCCATGAGAACGTCCGAGGCTCGACCCGTGCTGACCATGCCCCAACCAAGCTTCATCTGAACCCTCCCATCAACCGCCCTCGTCCTCGCCGCCGGACAGCGCGGCAAGGGGAACCGATTCCTAGTTTGTCATAATCTCAGAGCGCCGTTCCGGTAGTCGGGAGGCGATTCCGTCCTGTGGAATTGGTGGCCCAAGAAAGGCTGGACGGCTGCCGCAACCAACACATCGAGGGGGAGTCAAGAAGTGAAAGCGGCCCTGCTGACGGAATTCTCCGCTCCATACCAGTTCAAGGACGTTCCCACGCCGAAGCCCGGTCCGGGGGACTGCCTCGTCCGGGTGCGCGCGTGCGGCATCTGCGGCACCGACCTGAAGATCTCCGCCGGCGCCTTCCCGGACACGCGACTCCCGATGATCCCGGGCCATGAGGTGGCAGGCGAGCTCGTCGAGGATGCCGGCGACATGAAGCAGGGCCAGCGTGTCGCCCTGCAGGTGTTCCATCCCTGCGGTCGTTGCCGCTGGTGCCTGCTCGGCGAGGAAACGCTGTGCCCGAACCCACCTCGGATCGGCTTCAACCGCGACGGCGGGCTCGCCGAGTACATCACGGTTCCCGTCGACACTGCGATTCCGTTCGCCGGCACGCTGCCCTTCGAGGTCGCCGGCGTGGGGATGGACGCCGTGCTCTCGCCGTGGCGCGCGCTGATGGAGCGAGCTCGGGTGAGGTCGGGTGAGTCGGTGGTGGTGATCGGGGCCGGTGGTCTCGGTCTCGCCGGCATCCAGATCAGCCGCACCGCCGGTGCTCGCGTCGCCGCGGTCGACCCCGTCGAGGCGCACCGGGAAGAGGCGCTGCACAGCGGCGCGGAGATCGCCGTCGAGCCTGAAGCGGTGAAGCAGGTCCTCGACTGGACACCGGCAGGCGGTGCGGACGTCGTCTACGAGGCGTCGGGTTCGAGGGCGGGGCTCGACATGGCCGCGCAGCTGATCACCCCCGGCGGCCGCCTGATCTGCAACGGCTGGGCGCCAGGCGTCGAGTACGGCATGCAGTCGAGCCAGCTTGTCCTCAGGGAGATCACGCTGATCGGATCACGCGCCGGCACCAGGCGCGACATTCGCGCCGTGCTGCGAGCGCTCGAGCGCGGCCAGGTCACGCCCGCCTACGAGGCGATTCCGCTCGAGGGCATCAACGACGCGATGGCCAGGCTGAAGGCTCGCCAGGTCACCGGACGTTTCGTCGTCGTCTTTCCGAGCTGAGAGCGCTAAAGCGGGCGGTAAAAGGAGCGCACTCTCCGCTCCAGCAGAGGCAAACCTTCTTCGAGCACGTGGTGGCGAAAATACTCGCTCGCCTCGTGCGCCTTGAGGGCAGCCTCGTCCCGGTAGAGCTCATAGATCATGAACAGGCGAGGTTCTTCGACGGAGCGCTGGACCGTGTACGCGATGCAGCCCGGTTCGGCTCGAGTCTTCGGCACCATGGTGCGCAGGATCGCCTCGACCTTGTTCTCCTCGCCAGGGCGCACCAGCCACGTGACCATGAGCGCGAGCTGCTCCGAGGGTGCGTCCGGCATGTAACCGCCATCGTAACCAAGACCGGCCGCAGGCCAGGAAGATGAAGTCAGAAGGCGAGATCGATGCCGCGGTGCAGCCTCCGCGCCGGCGCGTCCTCGACGCAGCACTGATCGTCCTCTGCCAGAGCACGCAGGCGCTGGCTTACGGCGGCATCGGCCTCTTCCTGCCCCTGATCAGACGCGACATCGGCTTCACCTTCACGCAGGCGGGGACGCTGGCCGGAGCGATGACGCTCGTCTACGCGTGCATGCAGATTCCGTCCGGCTACCTTTCCGACCGGCTTGGGGCCAAGCGCCTGTTCATCACGGGCCTGGTCGGCACAAACGTGCTTGCGTTCACGCTCGCGCAGCTCCACCAGTACTGGCTCGTCGTGGCGAACCAGATGCTGGCCGGCTTCTTTCGCTCTCTCGTCTTCGCGCCGGGCCTGCTTCTCATCAGCGCCGTATTTCCGAAGCATCGGCGCGCGACCGCGATGGGTCTGTACGTCGCGGGCGGCTTCTCCTCGAACGTCTTCCTGAACGCTCTCGGGCCCTTCCTCGTCGGTCCATTCGGCTGGCGGGTGCTCTTCATGGCATTCTCGGTCGGGGGCTTTGCCCTGCTCGCCCTGTACTGGCGGCTGGGACCGCCGGGGCCACGGGGCGCGGGCCGGGACCAGATCAGCCCGCGCCAGGCGCTGAGCCTGCTCCGCATGCCGCTGATGTGGTTGGTGGGTGGCATCCAGTACATCCGCCTCGCTGTCGTGACCGGCCTGGCGTTCTGGCTGCCGACGATCGTGATCGACAAGGGCTACTCGCTTCAGGTCGCGGGCCTGATGGTCGCTCTAAGCGCAGCGCTGACGGTGCCTTCCAACTTCCTCGGTGGCTACATCTCCGACCGGCTCGGGCGACCACTGATCGTGATCGGAGCATCCCTGGGCGTGCTGTGCATGACGACCCTGCTGCTGGCGCGCGTCGACGAGCTCGTCGCGCTGGCGGGCGTGATCGCCCTCAACGGCTTTTTCGTCCAGTTCTATTTCGGGCCGCTGTTTGCCGTGCCGATCAATGTGCTCGGCCCCAAGACGGCCGGCCTGGCCAGCGGCTTTGGCAACTTCTTTGCCAACGTGGGCGGGTTCACCTTCGCCTACGCGATGGGCGCGGTGAGAGACGCGACGGGATCGTTCTCGGACGCGATGTACGCGCTGTCGGTCCTGTGCCTGGTCGGCGTGCTGCTGACGTTGGGCGCCTCACGGACGTATCGGCCTCTCACCCGGCCGGGCACCGTCCCCGGCTAACCTCATGCGTCGATGAACGCTGACGATCGTGCGCCGTACGCTCCGCTCTCCGGCCTGCGGGTGGTGGCGATCGAGCAGGCTGTCGCCGCCCCCCTGTGCACCAGGCATCTCGGCGATCTCGGGGCCGACGTGATCAAGGTCGAGCAGCCGGGAACGGGCGACTTTGCCCGTCAGTTCGATTCGGTCGTCAAGGGCCAGTCGACGCATTTCGTCTGGCTCAACCGGGGCAAGCGAAGCATCGCGCTCGACCTCAGGAGCCCGGATGGCGCCCGGACGATCAACGCCCTGCTCGACCGGGCGGACGTCTTCGTGCACAACCTCGGCCCCGGCGCCATCGACCGCCTTGGGCTGGGGTGGGACTCGTTGCAGGGGCGCCGTCCAGGGTTGATCCACTGCTCCATCGGCGGTTACGCGACCGAGGGACCCTACCGCGATCGCAAGTCGTTCGACGCGCTCGTGCAGGGGGAAAGCGGTGTCATGTCGGTGACCGGAACCGAGGCGCAGATCGCGAAGGTGGGACTTTCGGTGGCCGACATCAGCGGCGCGATGTACGCGCTGGCGGCGGTTCTGGCCGCCCTGCACGAACGCGAGAGGACGGGCCGGGGAAAGCGGATCGAGATCTCCATGCTCGATTGCATGGCCGAGTGGATGATGCCCTTCGTCTATCAGCAGGTGTACACGGGCCTGGCGCCGCGGAGGGCCGGAGCCCGGCACGCGATGATCGTGCCCTACGGACCCTTCAGGGCGTCCGATGGAGTGCTCGTGAATCTCGCCGTGCAGAACGCGGGTCAGTGGGAGCGGCTGTGCGAGAACGTCATCGACCGGCCCGACCTTCTGCGGGCCGCGCGTTTTGCGACGAACGAGCTCAGGGTCCGCCACCGCGATGAGCTGGAACCGATCATCGAGCAGGTCGTTTCGACGATGACCTCCGGTGAGATCGAGGCTCGACTCGCGCAGTTCGACGTGCCGTACGGGCGGGTCAACTCGGTGGAGGGCCTGTCCAAGCATCCGCAGCTGGCCGGCCGCTGGTTCGAGGTCGCAAGCGTGGGCGGCCCGGTGCTGGCGCTGGCGCACCCGTTCGCCGGCCCGAGCCGTCAGGCGCGGAGGCCCGTCCCCGCGCTGGGCGAGCACACGGAGGAGATCCTGGCCGAGCTCGGTTTCGGCGACTCGCAAAACGCAGTGGCCCGGCCTCCGGCGTGACGTGACCGAGCAGGGAGCGCTAGGCGGTCGAGGGAATGGTGGGCTTCAGCGCCCAGGTGCGCACAACGAGCGAGCCGGCCGCACCCACCATGACGAGCGCGTTGAGACCGTGCAGGCCGCCGATGAGCGCAGCCGCGCCGCCGCCGGATGATCCGATGGCTCCGAGGATGAACTGGATCACGATCAGTCCGAAAAGGCCGACGGTCTGGCCCTTGTCGCGCCGAGAAAGCCCGGCGGCGAAGACGAGAGCGATCATCACGAGGATGGTGATGGGGACCACGATGGTGCCGATGAATCCGTGCAACGATGCGAACCTGTCTCCGTTCTTGAAAGCGGCGTAGACCGAGCCCGCGTTGTCCTGCGCCGCCCACACGCTCAGGGCGCCGGCCGCGATCAGGTAGAACTGGAGCCCGAGCTCGACCAGCAGGACGATCCCGAATACCGAGTACGCCTTTCGTGCCAGCGACAAGTCACTCCTCCTGGTTCAGCGAAGGCCGGTCTGGCGGCCGCTCGAGCGTCACTATCGCACGGTCCTGACGCTCGGCTCCCGACCGCTGCCGACTGCCCGGTGGAGGCGAGTTCGCGCGTCGACCGCGCGCCTCGTCAGGCCCTGGCAAAGCGGTCAGGAATGAAGAAGCGGACCGCGGCGCAGGGCACGTTGGGTGATCCTCGTACCCGGAACTTCACAGTCGCCAGGAGGTGAAAGCGTGCTCAAACAAGTGCTGTACACGACCCTTTTCGTTCGGGACCAGGAGAAGGCGCTCGATTTCTACATCAACACCCTTGGATTCGAGAAGCGCGAGGAGAACCCCGCAGGTCGGGTTCGATTCGTGACAGTCGGTCTCAAGGGCCAGGAACTGCAGGTCGTGCTGTGGCCTGGCACGCCGGGCAAGGCCGACCCCAACGCGGGGCCGATCCCCGGTGCGTGCATCCTCGACTCCACCGACCTGCGAGGCGATTTCGAGCGGCTGAAGGCGGCCGGCGTCACGTTCGTAGAGAAGGAGCCGATCGTTTACCCGCAGGGTGGCGGCTACATCAACTTCACGGATCCGGATGGGAACCGGCTGTCGCTGCGGGGCCCAGCCTCGAGAAGCTGACCCGATCGGACACCGGTCGGCCACGACGGGTGACGACCAGGATCGAGCCCGGGTGGGTTGTCTCTCGACAGCCCACCCGGACTCCAAAACCTGGTTACGGCGTGTTATTCGACGGTGATCTTCCGGGTGACGATCGGTCCGGCTCCCGCTCCAGGGAAGGCGGATCCGACGCCGCTGAACTGCACCAGGGTCACCACATAGGTGCCAGGCCTGGAGTATCGGTGCGTGGGGTTGGCGCCGGCGCCGACCGAGCCGTCTCCGAACTCCCACAGGTTCACGAGCACCGGCTGGGCGCTCATGGTCGCGAACAGGGCTTTGAACGTCACCGTCCGGCCCGCGTCCGGCTCAGAGGGTGAGAACGTGAACCCGCGCGAGAGCCCACTGTGGCCTGTCGTGACGATTCCGCCGTTTCCGGTGGACAAGCCGTCGTGAGCCATCACTGTCAAGCCGATGGAGAATGCACCCGCCGACGGGAAGGTGTGCGAGATGGTCGGGGTGGTTTGCTCGATGGTCTGAGCAGCAAATGCGTCGTTGAACTGCCACACGTACTCCGCCACGCCACCCGGCGCGGTCGAGCCCTTGGCGTCGAAGTTGAGCGTGAGGCCCTCGCCCCTGGTGACCTCAAAGGTAGCCGTCGGCCGCGTCGTGACGGGCGCCAGGCGCTCGAGGCAGGTGTGACCCGCGTTGCTCCACTCGCCCTGGTACCAGTAGAAGTCGCCGTTGATCACCTGGTTGTACATCGCCCCGTTGTGGGTGCCGAGCGGGGTGCCAAAGGAGCCCTGGCACACGTCGCCGATCTCCGACCCCTGGAGAGGGCCGGCCCCATTGGTCCACGCGTCGTTCGGGATCGGATCCGAGACCGATTCGTTCTGTTCGTGGCTCAGGCCGCCGCTGAGCTGGCCGTCCCAGAAACCGTTGGGATGGTTGCCGTCGTCGCAGCCAGGGTTCCCCGGCACGAAGGGGTCGTTCGCGTAGATCAGCAGCGGTGAGATCGCGCTGTTCTCGTGGTATGCGCAGAAGAACGCGAGGCTCGACGGGACCTCGCCGGCCGAGCACCCCCCGAACGACTGGGTCGGGTCATTGCTGAAGCACGTCTCGACGTGTGGCGGGGTCATCAGGTAGTACTCGTGGCTGAGATCCTTCGTCAGGCCCCGCGAGTCGACGAAACGCTCGAGCTCGACCTGGATCTGGCTGTCGAGCAGACAGTGGGTGACCGGGCCGTTGGTTGGGCACTGGCTCGCGGGATAGAGCGCCCGGTCGACCAGCACGCCGCCGAAGGTCGTCGCATAGCGGGCAAAGGCGCCGGTCAGGTCCTGGTACTGGGCGGTGACCGAGTCCGTGTTCTGGCTGCCACCGCTGTCGTGAGCGAGGTCCTTGAACCATCGCTCGACGCCTGAGATGAAGCCGCCTGGATAGGCATCGCGGCCGCCCGGGCTCCACAGCACCATGTAGTCGGTGTTCGACGGCATGACAGGTCCGCCGTTGTAGTCCATGTTGTTGAAGCTCAGATCGGCGGGGATGACTCCGGCCGCAGGGTTTGGCTTGGCCGCCGCCTGGTGAAGCAGCGGCACATAGGCCGGCGGGCGAACCGTGGGCTGCTTCGCCGCGGCTGCGGCGCCCACCGTGGACAGCGACCCGATCGCGGCCACGGCGATGGCCAACCCGATCAGAAGGCTCCAACGTCTATGAAGGCCCACCCCTTACCTCCCCCGGCCGCCTCGCGGTTGGCCGGACTACACCCCTCGACACACGGCACCGGATTCCCTGGTTCCGGGCGCGAAGAGCATGAGGACTGTCAGACCCTGTGTCAAACAGCGAGCAGGCGTGGGAACCTCACGCCCGCTAGGGCGTGGAGACGACCGAGACCCTGAAGCTGCCGTCGCCGCCAGTGCAGCGCATCGCCTCGCCGCAGCTCTGGCGTGAGGCGGTCACGTCGGTCGAGCCTGCCCCGGCGACTTCGAAAACCATCGTCACGGTGCCGCAGCCTGCCCCGGGGACGCAGCCACTCGAAGCGGGCGAGACGACAGCCGGTTGCACCGCCCGCAAGACGGCCGTGTTGCCCGCTCCCTGGATCGTCCAGTAGGTGCTGTTGAGCTGCACCTTCAACTCGTCTCCAACGCGAACGGAAAGCGTCGTTCCGTTGTCGGCGATCGTCGCGACGTAGACGTGCCCGGTGGCGGGCGAAGGGCTCATGGCCGCGGGGAGTGGGGTGGCGCCACACCCCGCGACCAGGCCCATGGCCGCAACTGCCAGGACGAGCCGCGCTCGGTTGCTCATGCCCCCAACGCAAGCGTACGTCGTGCCGAGCACGGAGCACCAATCGACTCCCTGCTTGGCGTGGAACCTGCTGGATCCCTGCCACTGCCGCGAGGTACCGTTTCGCAGTGGAGGAGTTCAGCTGAGAATGAAGGCACGATCAAGCCCTTCGCCGACAGAGAAATCCACCTCGCAGACGATCGACGCAAGGGTCAAGGACCTCGGGGGCTGGCGAGCGAAGCGGCTGTCCGAGCTGCGCGCCCTGATCAGGAAAGCCGACCCTTCGGTGGTGGAAGAGCTGAAATGGAAGAAGCCGAGCAACCCGATGGGCGTCCCTGTCTGGTCTCATGACGGAATCGTCTGCATCGGAGAAGGGCTCAAGAACGCCGTCAGGCTGACATTTCCCAAAGGCGCTCTGATGAGTGACCCCAAGAAGCTCTTCAACGCGAGACTGGTCGGTGACGCCGTTCGCGCGATCGACTTCTCCGAGGGTGACGTTGTAGACGAGGCTGCCCTCAAGGCGCTCATTCTCCAGGGCGTGCGGTTGAACGCCTCGAAGGCGCGCGAGCGATGAGCCTGTTAGTTCAGAGCCGCGGTGACGAGCCGGACGCGGGATTCACGCACCGCCGATGCGAAGCCTGCCGTTTTGTGACAGGTCCGGATCGGTGCACGCCGAGAGGTCGAAACAGCAAGGCCGTCGCCTGCCGCTGCTCATCTTCGAGATGCTGACGTCGACTCGTCGCTTTCTTGTTTCCGGATTCCTGGTGGCATTGACCCAGCGAACCCATTCCCATCGCGCCATCGGCGTGATGTCCTTCCAGACGCCCTGAATTTTCTGAGGGGCCGCCGCCAGAGCGGTTTCGAGGTCATTCGGCACCTTCGGTTCCGGCCAGTCCCTGGTTGACTCGATCTCGATCGCCGCGGTGTCGCCCACGCGCAAGGCAGCGGCTCGCCGCAGCCTGGCATCGATCCTCAGCCAGTGGCCGCCGGCGCCGTCCGGCTCCAACACCGTCTCGAATTCATGGCCGTTGATGGTTCCCCGCACGGCCACCTGCCCGCGGGACGG
>DATEHQ010000104.1:0-2045 GCA_035279525.1 Candidatus Dormiibacterota bacterium | reverse complement strand
CGCTTCCATCTGACCCCGGTCGTGATGCTGTCGTCCAAGGACGGCCTGTTCGACCGGGCGCGGGGGCGGATGGTCGGCTCCGATCAGTACCTGACCAAGCCGTTCACCAAGGAAAGCCTGCTCAAGGCCGTGGGGACGCACGTCAAGGCCGCCACGCACTGACGACTAGGGGTCGCGCCGTCAGGCGCGAAAGCTTCGAGGAGGGGGAAGCCATGCTGGGGAAACAATGCCGATAAAGCGCGTATTGATCGTCGACGACTCGCCGACCGAGCGGCATGTCCTGAACGACATGCTGACCAAGGCCGGCTACGAGGTCGTCGCCAGCGACAACGGCGAGGACGCCATCCTGAAGGCGAAGACCGTCAAGCCGGACGTGATCCTGATGGACGTCGTGATGCCGGGCCTCAACGGGTTCCAGGCGACGCGCGCGATCAGCCGCGATCCCGCCACGCGCAGCGTGCCGGTGATCCTGTGCACATCGAAGACGCAGGAAACGGACAAGATCTGGGGCATGCGCCAGGGAGCTCGGGACTACATCGTCAAGCCGGTGAATCGCGACGAGCTGATCGCCAAGATCGCGGCGCTGGGCTGATCGACTACGATGGCCCGCGCCGCCAAGCTCGACCTCCGCGCGTTCCAGCAGGAGCTTGCGGCGCGCCTTGCGGCAAAGACGACGCAGCAGGTCGAGCAGTCGCGACTGGGCCTCGCCTGCGCGGGGGCGCAATGGCTGATCAGGCTGGCGGACGCCGGCGAGGTCATCGCGGTGCCGGCGATGGCGACGGTACCGCTGACCAAGCCCTGGTATCTGGGCGTCGCCAACATCCGCGGCAATCTGTACAGCGTGATCGACTTCGCGGGATTCCTGGGACACGCCATCGAGCCGGCGGCTGCCGGATCGAGCCAGTCGGCGCGGATGGTGCTCTTCGGCCCGCGTGTCGGCGAGCTGCGCGCCGGGCTGGTCGTCTCGCGGGTGCTCGGCTTGAGCAATCTGGCCGAGCTCGAATCGGCCGATCCGCCGGCCGCCGCGCCGGCCTGGTACGGCGCGTGCTGGACCGACAGGAGCGGCGGCGGATGGCAGGAAATCGACCTGGCTCTGCTGGCGCAGGACCCGGCGTTTCTCCAGGTAGGGTTGTAGCCTTGAGGAATCACGCAATCGGCAGGGAGGCAACATGGCATTCACACTGAGAGGCCTTTTGGGCGCGGGCGCCGGCAACGGCTCGGCGGTCGTCGATCCCGATCTCGAGGAGCCGACCACGCAGGTCAAGATGAGCGGCCAGCGGGGCTACGATCCTCTGGCTTCGCCGTCGATCATGGACCAGATGCGCACGGCGACCGCCGAGGTCAAGCAGCCCGGACGCCTGCCGTTCATCGGCCATCTGCCGATCGCCCGGCAGTACCAGATCCTCGGCATCCTGCTGCTGCTGTTCATCGCCCTGGCCGCGGTGATGCTGTACTTCAACTATCGACTCACCTCGCAGGAGAACGCGAGCTCGACGACGGCCACCGAGATGCAGATGCTGTCGCAGCGCCTGGCGCGAGGCACGGCGCTGGCGGTGCAGGGCAGCCCGGGCGCGTTCGAGGCGGTCAAGGACTCGCGCGATCGGTTCCGCGCCGACCTGGACGCCCTGACCAAGGGCGGCACGGTCCGCGGCGTGAGCCTCGACGTCGCCGGCAACGAAGCGCTGCAGAAGTCGCTGGCCACGCTCGCGACGCGGTGGGATCGGGTCGAAAAGAACGCGACCACGGTGGTCGACAACCAGGCGGCGCTGCTGTCGCTGTCCAAAGGTCTCGACAGCATCAACCAGGGCAACAGCGCGCTGCTCGAGCTGGCCGAGCAGGCCGCGGCGCAGATCTCCTCCGCCGGCGGCACGCTGCACGAGCTCGATTACACCAACCAGCTTGCCGTGCTGTCGCAACGGATCGCCAAGAACGCCAACTCGCTGGTGTCGTCCGACGAAGTCGACCCGGAGGTGGCCTTCCTGCTGGGCAAGGATACCGGCAGCTTCCGCGACGTCCTGAACGGGCTGCTCAAGGGCAGCGACTCG
>DATEHQ010000103.1:0-13689 GCA_035279525.1 Candidatus Dormiibacterota bacterium | reverse complement strand
ACCAGCAGCACCGGAGTGCCCTGGGAGTTGATCTCGCGCACGATGTCGAAGATCGTCTCGACCAGGATCGGCGCCAGGCCCAGCGACGGTTCGTCGAGCATCAGCACCTTCGGTTTGGCCATCAGGGCGCGTCCGATCGCGCACATCTGCTGCTCGCCGCCCGAGAGGGTGCCCGAGACCTGGTGAAGCCGCTCCTTGAGCCGGGGGAAGAGCTCGAAGACGCGGTCCATGTCCCGCTTGATGTCGGCCTGGCCGCGCCTGCTGTAGGCGCCCATGCGGAGGTTGTCGAGCACCGACATGCGCGCGAACAATCGCCGGCCTTCAGGTGACTGGCAGATCCCGAGATTGACGATCTGCGGCGGCTCGAGGTGGGTGATGTCGCGGCCGTCGAACTTGATCGTGCCCCGCACGGGGTGGTGCAGGCCGGAGATGGTGCGCAGTGTGGTCGTCTTGCCCGCGCCGTTGGAGCCGATCAGGGCGACCACCTCGCCCGCGTTGACCTCGAGCGAGACCCCGCGCAGAGCCTGCACACGTCCGTAGAAGACGTCGATCCCGGAGATCTCGAGGAGCGCCATCCAGCGTCAGGCCGACTTGCCGAGGTAGGCCTCGATCACGCGCGGGTTGGCGCGGACCTCGGCCGGCGGGCCCTCGGCGATCTTCTCGCCGTGGTCGAGCACGGCGATGCGCTGCGAGGCTTCCATCACGACGCGCATGTCGTGCTCGATCAGGAAGACGGTGATCCCCCGGTCGATGATCTTGGCCACGAGCGCCATGAGCTGGACTTTTTCCTGGGGCGTGAAGCCCGCGGCGGGCTCGTCGAGGAGGAGCAGCCTTGGTTCGGTGGCCAGGGCTCGCGCGATCTCGAGGCGCCGCTGCTGCCCATATGCGAGGTTGCGCGCGTAGTTGTCCGCGTGCTGTTCGATGCCCACGAAGCGCAGCTGCTCGAGCGCCTGCTCGTGGACGGCCCTCTCCTCGCGTCGGGCGTACGGAGTCTTGAAAAGCGCGTCCCACAGCTTCGCGTGCATGCGGACGTGGCGGCCGACCTTCACATTGTCCACCGCCGTCATGTATTCGAAAAGGCGGATGTTCTGGAACGTGCGCGCTATGCCCAGCTGCGCGGTCCGATGCGGTTTCGCGCCGGAGATGTCGCGGCCCTCGAACATGACCTGTCCTGCGGTCGGCGTGTACATGCCGGTGATGCAGTTGAACAGCGTCGTCTTGCCCGCGCCGTTGGGGCCGATCAGCGCAAAGACCTGGCCCTTGGGCACGTCGAAGCTGACCTCGTCGACGGCGAGCAGGCCGCCGAACCGCTTGCTCACCGCCTGGAGGGAAAGGATCGGCGGAGCCGGCTGATCGGCGCTCATGCGACTGTCTTCACCGGCTCGTCATGGACGCCTCGCTTGAGCTCCTGGGCGCGCAACCGGCTGGGCAGGAGTCCCTGCGGTCGCAGCAGCATCGTCGACACGAGGATCAAGCCGAACAGGATGAACTTGAGCCGGTTGATGAACTCCGCGAGTCCGGGCCAGCCGTTGGGCACGGAGTCATTGAGCCAGTTCAACCCAAGCGATTGCGCCCAGCCTGAGGCCGCCTGGGGCGCGGCCGGAAGGAAGTAGTAGAGGACCCAGTACAGGACGAGCGCACCGATCATCGCGCCGGCGACGTTGCCCATGCCACCGAGCACGACCATCGAAAGGATCGTGATCGAGACGATGAAGGTGAAGTTGTCCGGGCTGACGAGGGACAGCTTGGCCCCATAGAACGCGCCGGCGAACCCGCTGAACGACGCGCCGATCGCAAAGGCCAGCAGCTTGGTGTTGACCGTGTTCACGCCCATCGCGGCCGCGGCCGTCTCGTCCTCCCGCACCGCCATCCAGGCGCGGCCGAGCCGCGAGCGGTACAGGTTGTTGACCCCGAACGCGCAGGCCACGACCATGATCACGATCAGCACGTACCAGGCCGTCGCGTTGAAGGAGAGGAACTTGAATGGCTGCACCAACGCGAGGTCGGTGTTGATCCAGGGGCCCGTGATCCATGCCGGCAATGTCGGCGGGTCCAGGGCGCTGATCCCGTTCACACCGGCGGTCCAGTCCTTCTCGTTCCGGAAGAAACGCGGCACGATCTCGCCGAAGCCGAGCGTCACGATGGCGAGGTAGTCGCCGCGCAGGCGAAGGGTCGGGGCGCCGAGCAGCGCTCCCGCGCCGGCGGCGACGAACAGTCCGATGAAGAGCGCGATCCAGAAGGGGATGTGAACGGCGGTGTGGATGGGGGAGCCGATCAGCTGCTGCGAAGCAAGCATTCCGTACGTGTATGCCCCGATGGCGAAGAAGGCCGCGTAACCGAGGTCGAGCAGCCCCGCGAACCCGACCACGACATTGAGGCCGATCGCGAGGAGGACGTACACACCTCCGTCCGCGGCCAGGCTGACGAGGTAGTCGGCGTTGCCGCCGCTGGCGAACTGGACGACCTCGGGAAAGGTCAGCGCCGCGATCCCCATGGCGACGTAGGCGATGAAGCTCGGGTCCCTCGAGTGCTCGCGCAGGTAGGCGCGCAGACGGGTCACTTTTCAGGTACCCGCATCCCAAGCAAGCCGGTCGGCCTGAATACGAGGGTCGCGATCAGGATCGCGAAGATGATGATCTCGGTCCATGCGGAATCGAAGTAGGCGTTGTTGAAGGCGGCGATGATGCCGATCAGAAGACCTCCGAGCGCCGCGCCCGGGATGTTGCCGATGCCGCCGAACACCGCCGAGGTGAAGGCGATCAGCCCCGTCGAGAATCCCAGGTCGAAGGTCACGTTGTTGATGTAAAGGCCCCAGATGATGCCGCCGGCGGCGGCGAGAACGGCCCCGATGAAGAAGGTCGACGCGATGGTCCCGTTGATGTTGATGCCCATCAGCTGTGCCGCGTCGCGGTCCTGGGCGGTGGCCCGCATGGCCCTGCCGAGCTTGCTGGTGTTGATGAACACCGTGAGCAGGACCACCAGCACGATGGCGAGCCCCACCACGATCAGGTCCTTGTATCCGATCGCCACTCCGCCAAAGACCAGCTGGGTGGAGGGGAGGAGGTTCGGGTAGTGCAGGTTGAACGGACCGCGCCACAGGTACATCGCTCCCTCGAGGATCGATGACATGCCGATGGCGGTGATCAATGGAGCGAGCCTGGGCGCGTGGCGCAGCGGCCTGTAGGCGACCCGCTCGATCCCGATGTTGATCAAGCCGCAGATGGCCAGGGTCAGGAGCGCCACAGCGAGAAAAGGCAGGATCCAGCTGACGGCGGACGCTCCCTCCGAGACGCCGAACATGGGGAGCAGCCAGATGGAGATGAACGCGCCCAGCGTGAACACGTCGCCGTGGGCGAAGTTGATCAGCTCGATGATGCCGTACACCATCGTGTAGCCGAGGGCGATCAGCGCATAGATCGACCCGTCGGCGATCCCGATGACGAGGATCTGGAAGAAGTAGCTCGCGTTGTTCTGGAAGATGTGCTGGATGGTCAGCGCAAGGGCGGCGGCCAGGATCAACAGGCCGATTAGAGACGACACCTGGGAGCTTCTGATCGCCCGCAGCGTTGCGGCCGGCGTCCTCGCCAGGGCTCCGTTCAATCGCTTCCCTCGCTCAAGGTCGATTAATGATAAGGAGGGGGCGAGGCGCCCCCTCCTTCGGAAATCCGGCTAACGAAGTTGGCTTATGAGCCCTGCGAGAACTGCGCTACGAACGTCCAGTTCCCACCCGAGTAGTGCTGGAGCTGCAGCGTCGGTTTGGTCGGGTCGCCGTTCTGGTCAAACGTGATCGTTCCGGTCAGACCCTGGAAGTTGCTGGTCTTGCCGATCGCGTCGATGACCTGCTGGCGGGACGGCATGTTGCCTCCGTTCGCGTCGATGGCCCGGCCGATCGCGTCGACGAGGATCGCGGCGCAGTCGTAACCGGCGAACGTGTACGCGCCGAGGTTGGACGAGCCCGGGTACGCGGCCTGGTAAGCGGCGACGACGTCCTTCGCCGTCGGGTTCTGGGTCGCGTCCGCCACGCCCTGGGTGACGTACATCTTGTCGTTGGCGTTGGAGCCCGAGTCCTTGATGCACTGGCTGTCGCCGATGCCGTCAGGACCGAGGTAGTACAGGCTGCCGGCCTGTGCGGCGGTCATCTCGCCGCGGGCGATGCAGCCCTTGGTGGCCGAGGTCGCGCCGAGGTAGATGCCCTGCGCTCCCTTGTTGATCGCGGAGGCGATGAAGTCGTGGAAGTCAGCCTTCGACTTGGGGTCGTAGCTCTTCCGGTCGACCACTGTGCCGCCCTTGTCTGCGAATTCCTTGGCGAAGTTGTTGGCCACGCCCTGGCCGAAGGTCTCCTCGTCGTCCCACACCGCGACCTTGGTCAGGCCGAGGCCCTGGGAAGCGGTCGCCTTGAGCGCGAAGTCCGCCATGGCGGGACCCTGGAAGGTGTCCGGGGCGGCGACGCGGAAGTAGTTGTTCTTGCCGGTCGGGCGCAGGCTGGCCGCCGTGAAGCCGTTGGCCGCCTGGCAGTAGTCGTGCGCCTGCGTGAGGCATTCGTTGGTGTTGGACGGGCTGATCATTGCCAGCGGAGCCTGGTTGGCGACCGGGATCTCAGCCTTTGCCACGCCGGAGTTGAACGGGCCCACCATGCCGAGGATCTTGTTGTTGCTCAGCATGGCCTGCACGTTCTGCACGCCCTTTTGCGCGTCGTGCGCGCCGTTTACCGCGTCGTCGAACGGCACGAACTTGAGGGTGAAGCCCTTCACCGTGCCCGCTCGCGTGACCGCGAAGTTCGCGCCGTTCTGGGTGGGCAGGCCGCTTGACGCGTCTGCCCCTGATACGGGCAGATCGCTCGCGATGTCGATCTCGCCCTTGCTGTTGTTGCCGCCGCCTGACGTACCGCCGCAAGCGAACGCGACGAACGTTGCCACGGCGAGGACCGCGAGTCCCCTAGCTCGAACCATATGGTTCCCCCTTGTGCTTGCTTGGGAGGAAGGCGCCTCTACGCGAACCAAATCTCCTCCCATCAATCGCCGCCCTCTTCCCAGCACGGTGGGGCGAGAGTGCGCCGGCGGCGAATGCGGCCACATCGGGATGGCCGAACCACTACTCCGGTGCAACTATCGACTTGGTGAGGCCCTCAAGTCAAGTCGAATCTGAACGTGAGTCCGATCCGGTCAATATGGGAGCGCCGCGCTGTAATCAATGGCCTGGACGAAGCGCCACGGCAGGGCCGGGTCGGAACCGGCCGGCTCGTAGATCGAAACCACTCGGTGCGTGGTGTCCCCGGCGGCGTCAAACCCGATCGGGCCGGTCGCTCCGGCGAATCCCGCGGTGACCGTGAGCTGCGACACCACGTTGCCGCGAGGCGGGACCTGCCCGCCGGCGGCGCGGATCGCGCGGTCGAGCGCCGCGTAGAGGACGGCCGCCGCGTCATAGGCGACGACGGTGTAGGGGCCGTAGTCGCGGGCGTTCCTGTACGCCGCCCTGAACGCGGAGATCACCGATGCGGCGCCGGAAGCCGTGGCGGCATCGACTATCGGCACCGTGGCGAAGATGCCCGGGCTGTTGGACCCGGCGGCTGTGACGCAGGCGGGATCGTCCGCGATGCCGTCGCCGCCCAGGAAGGGCGCGGCCTCGCCGGCGCCGAAAACGTCTCTCATCGCGGAGCGGATGGAGCAGCCCTTGCCGCTCGTCGCGCCGCCGAAATAGATGGCCTGCGCCCCCGCGGCCTTCATCTGCTTGAGCCACGCAGTGGTGTCTGTGCTCGCTGCCGGATTCAGGTCGAGGTGTCCCACCACCGTGCCCCCAAGCCGCTGCAGCCGCGCGGTGAAGCTGTCGGCCAGCGCCTGGCCGTATGCCTCGTGGTCCGAGAGCACGCCAACCCGGACGAGGTGCAGTGTCTTCGTCGCGTAGTCGGCCGCCGCGGGCCCCTGGAGGTCATCGGTGGTCGTCAGGCGGAAGTAGTCGTTGAGATGGGTGGGGCGGAGCGCCGACGCCGTCGGGAGGCCGGCTTCCTTGCACGTCACGGCGGTGCCGGCGGGATTGAGGGCCGGCGGCACGTACACGTCGCGCGTCAGGCACGGGCTGCTCGTCGCCGGGCTGACCAGGGCGAGCCCCGCCGCGTTGGCCGCCGGAATCTCCCTGCGAGCGACCGAGGCGTCGAAGGGGCCGAGCACCGCGAGCAGCCTCTGGTCGGCGATGAACCTCTGGATGTCGCCGAGGCCGAGATCGGGGTTCGCCGCTTCGCCGCGGGCGTCGTCGGTGGGCGTCAGGACCACCGTGTAGCCGTCCACTGACGGGTGTCGCGCGAAGAAGAACTGGATCCCGTTGAGCGCCGGCTGCGCGGCGCGCGCCTCTGGCCCGGTGAGCGGGAGGTCGACGCCGATGTCGATGCTCGAGCGCGGGCCGCCCGGGCTGCCGCCGGAGCAGGCGGTCGCGAGGACCAGGCAAAGGCCCGCGGCGGCGCCTCGGTTGAGTCGCACGACGCCCCGCACCTTAGCGGAAGTGCCGGCGCCTCCCGGCAGTACTTATACTTGCTACCCCCTCTCCTCAACCTACTGGAGCGCGCGCATTTTGAAGACCGAGACAGGCGAACACCTCAAGCCTCGATCGCAGTACGCCGAAGACGCGGTGCAGCTTGCGATCGCGGGCAAGTGGGACGAGGCCGTCAAGCTCAACCGCTTCATCATCGACAACTTTGGCGCCGACGAGGAGACGCAGAACCGCCTCGGCAAGGCGCTCTCCGAGCTCGGAAAGTTGAAGGAGGCGAAGGCCTCTTATGAGGCCGCGCTCAAGCTCAACCCGATGAACTCCATCGCCAAGAAGAACGCCGCGCGGATCAACGCGCTGCTGCACCAGAAGGAAGGCCTGAAGGTCGGCGGCACGCGGGTCGACCTGAATCTCTTCGTCGAAGAGATGGGCAAGACCGTCATCACGACCACCGAGGGTGCGAGCGCCGACATCTGCTCCAAAGTGGCGGCCGGCGACGTGGCGGAGCTGAAGATCGACGGCGACGGCATCGCCGCCGAGACCTCGCGCGGTGTGCGCCTCGGCCTTCTCGAGGCGAAGCTCGCGCGCAGGCTGACGAAGTTCATGCGGGGTGGCAACCGCTATCAGGCCGGCGTCACGTCGTGCGAGGGCAGCACCGTCAAGCTGATCGTGCGCGAGACCTACCAGGACCCACGCTTCGCCGGGAAGCCGAGCTTCCCCATGCGGCGCAAGCGCGAGGTCGAGTTCCGGCCTTACACCAAGGGGAGCCTGCTCACCCGTGAGGTCGGGGTCTTCCCCGACGACGACGAGGAAGAGGAGACGCTCGCCGAGACGCCGGTCAGCGACGACCTGGAAGAGGGCATGCACGCGGTCGAGGACGACGCCGAGACGGTCGACTTCAGCGAGGACGCCGACGCCAATGGCGATGATGAGGATGAGGACGATGCCTAAAGCGATTCCCGAGGCCGCGGCCCGGAGGTCCCTTCACCGGGGCTAGCTCCGCGCCACCCGCGCAGCTGGGTGGCGTCCCAGGCTTCCGCGACCTCTTGCCGGCGGAGGCCGAGGTCCTGCGCGAGTCACAGGAATCGCTGCTCGCCGAGATGCGCCGCTGGGGCTACCGGCACGTCATCACTCCGCTGGTCGAAGGGATGGACGTGCTCGAGCTCGGTCTCGGCGCAGAGCCACGCAGGCGGCTGTACAAGTTCGCCGACGGACGCGGTGAGGTGGTGGCGCTGGTGGGTGAGCGGACCGTGCCCGTCGCGCGGCTCGTTGCGGGCAAGCTGCGTACCGCACCGCTCCCCCTTCGCCTCTGCTACGCGGGGCCGGTGCTCTCGACCGACGCCGGAAGGTTCCAGCAGCGCCGTGAGACCTACCAGGTCGGCGCCGAGCTCATCGGCGCACCGGGCCCGGTCGCCGATGCGGAGGTCATCGCGCTCGCGGCGCGCTGCCTCGAATCCGCGGGGATCCGGCGCTACCAGGTCGACGTCGGTCACGCCGAGTTCTTCCACGGGATCATGGACGCGGTCAAGCTTCCGGACGAGGTCAAGGCATCGCTGCGTTCCGCGCTCGCGGCCCGCGACTTCGTGGCCCTCGAAGCGCTGCTCGAAGAGACCCCCCTTCGGTCGGCGGAGCACGAGCTGCTGCTGCGCTTTCCCGCCCTGCGCGGCGGGCCGGAGATTCTCGACGCCGCCGGAGGGCTCGTCCGCAACCGCCGCTCCGAGCTCGCGCTGGCCGAGCTGCGGCAGGTGCGGGAGCTGCTCGTCGCCCATGGCCTCGGCGGGGTCGTCAACCTGGACCTTGGCGCGCTCCGCGACTTCGACTACTACACGGGCGTGATCTTCGAAGGCTACGGTCCCGAGCTCGGCCGCCCGGTGGCCCAGGGAGGGCGCTACGACGGCCTGCTCGCCCGCTTCGGTCGCCCCGCGCCGGCGACTGGTTTCATGGTCCAGCTCGACCTGGTCGTGGAGATGCTGTCGCACGCGGCACGGCCCCCCGCGCTGCCGCGGCTCGACGCGGCCATCGCGTGGAGCGGACAGGGTCTCGAGACGGCGCTTCGACTCGGGTCGACGCTGCGGCTGTTCGGGATGCGCGCCGTGGTCGATACGGAGTCGCGCGGCCCGGTGGAGGCGCGGGCGTGGAGCCGCGCGGTGGGCGCCGTCAACCTGGTGCACTGCCGAGGCGAGGCGACCGTTTCCTGGACGCCACGCGGACAGCGGATGCGGCGCCTGCCGCCGGAGCAGGTCGCGGGCCGCCTCGCGGCGGGCGTGGCATGACGGCTCAGCCGCGCGTTTCGATCGCGATTCCGACCGGCGCCCTGCTGGGCGGCGCGCTGAAGGTGCTGGCCCGCGCGGGCGTCTCTCGCTTGAGCGCGCAGGAGCTCGGCCGGCAGCTGCTCGCCGAGCGCTCAGGCGTGCGGGTGATCCTGGTCCGGCCGGCGGACGTCCCCGCCTACGTCGACCACGGCGCCGCCGACCTCGGCATCGTGGGCAAGGACATCCTGTGGGAGACCCCCGGCTCTCACTACGAGCTGGTCGACCTGCGGTTCGGTGAGTGCCGGCTGGTGCTCGCGGTGCCTGATGCGTCCAGGCTCGACGGGCCCGAAACATGGCCGCCGCTCTTTCGAATCGCGACCAAGTACCCGCAGACGACAGCATCGTGGTTCGAGTCGCACGGCCACGCCGTTGAGCTGGTGCGGCTGCACGGCTCGGTCGAGCTCGCGCCGCAGGTGGGGCTGGTCGATGGCATCGTCGACCTGACGGCGAGCGGCCGAACTCTGCGCGAGAACCGGCTCCGCGTCGCCTCTGTCCTGGGCGAATCGACCGCGCGGCTCATCGCCAACCAGGCGAGCCTGAAGACGCGGACGCAAGCGGTTCAGTCGGTGGTGGGCAGGCTGCGCGAGGCGGTGAGGAAGGGTGCCGGTTAGGCGATTCGACCTCGGGTCGTGGCTCGATTCGCCGCTGTCGCGGCGGCGGCTGGACCAGTCGCAGTTCGTGGAGGAGCGCGCCGCGGTGGCGGAGATCTGCGCGCATGTCGCCTCGGACGGCGACGCGGCGCTCCGCGCGCTGGGCCAGAAGTTCGACGGCTGGGCTCCGCGGGCGGACGAAGCGTTCGAGGTCCCTCCTTCCGAGGTTGCCGGGGCGCCGGAACGCCTCTCCGCCGCCGAACGCGCCGCGCTCGAGTTCGCGGCGCAGAGGATCCGCGATTTCCACGCCCACCAACTGCAGCCTGAGGCGATCGGCCCGCCAGGGCTCAAGCTCGTGACGCGTCCGGTGCGCCGCGCCGGCCTGTACGCTCCGGGCGGCCGCGCCGTGTATCCGTCAACAGTGCTCATGACCGCCATCCCCGCACGCGTCGCGGGGGTCCGGGAGGTGGTGATGGCGACGCCTCCGCGCGCCGACGGCAGCGTTCCCACCGCGATCCTCGCCGCCGCACACGTCGCTGGGGTGGACGCGGTGTATCGGATCGGGGGGGCGCAGGCGATCGCGGCCCTGGCTTTCGGCACCGAGAGCATTCCGCGGGTCGACGTGGTGGCGGGCCCGGGAAACATCTTCGTCACGCTTGCGAAAAAGGAGGTCTTCGGCGCGGTCGGCGTGGATGGGATCGCGGGACCGACCGAGGTGATGGTCATTGCGGACCGCGAGGCGCGCGCCGATTTCGTCGCCGCCGACCTGGCGGCGCAGATGGAGCACGACCCGCTCGCCTGGGCCGTGCTGGTCACCGACTCGAGCGCGCTCGCCGACCGCGTGGAAGACGAGCTCGAGAGCCTGACCCGAGGGCTCGAGCGGGCCGCCATCATCCGCAAGGCGACTTGCTGCCTGGTCGTGACGGACGACCTCATGCAGACCGTCCAGGTCGCGAACGATTTCGCTCCCGAGCACCTGCTGATCGCCACCGCCGACGCGGCGCGGCTCGCCACGCAGGTGGAGAATGCCGGCGCCGTGTTCGTCGGCCCCTATTCGACAGTCCCGCTCGGCGACTACGCGGCCGGCCCGAGTCACACGCTGCCGACGTCGGGCGCCGCGCGCTTCGGATCGCCGCTCGGCGTGCACAGCTTTCTCAAGCGGAGCAGCGTCCTGAGCCTGAACCGGGGCGACCTGGAGATGCTGCGCGAGACGGTGGTTCGGCTTGCGGAGATGGAGGGCCTGGGTGCGCACGCGCACGCGGTCGAGGTCCGTCTTGAGTAGAACGGCCGAGGTCGTCCGCAGGAGCAAGGAGACGCAGCTCACCGCGAGGGTCACGCTCGAGGGACGCGGGCGGGTCAAAGTGTCGACGGGGCTGCCGTTTCTCGACCATATGCTCGAGCAGGTCGCGCGGTACGGCGGCTTTGATCTGAGCCTCGTGGGCAAGGGCGACCTCCACGTCGACACGCACCACCTGGTCGAGGACGCCGGGATCGTGGTCGGGCAGGCCGTGGCTCGCGCGCTGGGCGACAGGCAGGGCATCGCGAGGTTCGCCGCCGCCTACGCGCCGCTTGACGAATCGCTCGCGAGGGTCGTGTTGGACCTGGGCAAGCGCCCGTTTCTCTCGTACAACGTGCCTCTTCGGGGGCGGATCGGCACTCTCGAGTCCGAGGTGCTCGAGGAGTTCTGGCGGGCGCTCTCGATCCACCTCGGCGCCACGATCCACGTCGATGTGATCCGCGGCCGCAACCGGCATCACCTGGCGGAGGCCACGTTCAAGGCCCTGGGGCTCGCGCTGCGTGAGGCGATGGCGGTCGGCGGTGGTGGCGTTCCATCGTCGAAGGGACTGCTGGGTTGAGGATCGCGATCGTCGACTACGGCGTCGGCAACGTCCGCTCTGTCGAGCGGGCCCTGGCCCACGTCGGGGCGGTTCCCGTGCTCACCGCGGATGCCGACGAGATGGCTCGCGCCGGCGGCGTCGTGCTGCCGGGCGTCGGCGCCTTCGCGCCGGCGCTGCGCAGGTTGGCAGCGCGGGGATTGGGCAGGCGGCTGATCGAGCTGGCCCGCGACGGCAAGCCGGTGCTCGGCGTCTGCCTGGGATATCAGCTGCTGTTCGACGAGTCGACGGAACACGGTGTTCACGAAGGGCTCGGCCTGCTGCCAGGGACTGTGGATGAGGTCAAGACAAGCGAACGGTTGCCCGTGATGGGCTGGTGCCAGGTGAGGCAGTCCCAGGACTCAGAGCTGTGGGACGGAATCCACGACCGCGCCTACTTCTATTTCGTGCATTCCTTCACCCCCGGGAGGACGCGCCACGCCGTCGGCGCGAGCGAGCACTCGCCGGCGGCCGCCGCCGTGAGGGGGAGGGTGATGGGCACTCAGTTCCATCCCGAGAAGAGCGGGCCCGACGGGCTTCGCGTGTATGCGAACTTCGTTGCCCTCTGTGCCTGAGCTGCGCGCGGTGCGCGACCGGCTGTCCTGATGCCCGCCAAAAGGATCATCCCGTGTCTCGACGTCATCGAAGGCCGCGTGGTCAAGGGCGTGCGGTTCCAGGAGCTGCGAGACGCCGGAGACCCGGCGGAGCTCGCGGCGCTGTACGACCGTGAGGGCGCTGACGAGATCGTCTTCCTCGACATCACGGCGTCCTCGGAGGCGCGAAAGATCCTGCTCGACGCGGTCGAGCGGACCGCGGACCAGGTTTTCATTCCACTGACCGTGGGCGGAGGCGTGCGGAGCGTCGAGGACATGGCGGAGCTGCTGACGCACGGGGCGGACAAGGTCTCCGTCAACACGGCGGCGCTGGCCGAGCCTGAGCTCATCACGCGCTGCGCCGAGGTCTTCGGCTCGCAGTGCGTGGTGCTGGCGATCGACGCCCGCCGGCGCGAGGGCGGGTGGGAGGTGTTCAGCCACGGCGGGCGGCGGGCGACGGGGAGGGACGCGGTCGAGTGGGCGGTCCAGGGGGAGCGGATGGGGGCGGGGGAGGTCCTGCTCACGTCCATGGACCGAGATGGGACGCATGAGGGGTATGACGTGGAGCTGCTCGGCGCGGTGAGAGGCGCGGTGCGCCTCCCGGTCATCGCGTCGGGGGGCGCCGGGTCAGTGGACCACATGTTTCGAGCGCTCACGGAGGGCGGGGCCGACGCGGCGCTCGCGGCGTCGATCTTTCATTTCGGGGAGCTGTCGATCGGATCGGTCAAGAAGGAGCTGGCCGCGATGGGATTGGAGATCAGGCCGTGACACCGGACTTTTCGAAGGGGTTGGTCCCGGCGGTGGTGCAGAACGCCGAGACGGGCCTCGTGCTGATGGTGGCGTATGTGGACGAGGAGGCGTGGGCGAAGACGCGCGAGAGCGGTCGGGCGTGGTTTCACTCGAGGGAGAGGGGGCTGTGGGAGAAGGGCGCGACGTCGGGCCACTACATGGAGGTCGTCGAGGCGCGGTTGGATTGCGACCTCGATGCGGTGCTGCTGCGGGTGCGGCCTCATGGGCCGGCATGTCACACGGGGGCTGAGAGCTGCTTCTTCAACGAGGCCTGATCCGGCGGGACTGTGAAGAGGGTGTCTTGGCTGGTCTGGTGGCCAAGGCTAAGCTCGGTGAGCTTGCTTCCGAAGACGGCTGTGAAGAGGGTGATTTGGCTGGGCCTGGCGGGTGGCAGGTTGGCTTTGGTGAACTTGTTTAGGTAAAGATTTACTTCCTGTTTCCTTGACGCCGAACACTCGTTTGGTATAATATCCTCATGCTTCAGCTCCTCCCCGACGAGGCCGAGCTGGCCTTCCGGATGTGCCTTCTTCGCCAGCGCATCGACCGCGCCGAGCTGGAGTTCTCCCGGCTGGCGGCCGATCTCGCCGACTCCGGGCTTTGGGAGCGGTCGGGCTTCAACAGCGCGATCGACTGGATCCGCTTCAACTGCCTGATGACCTCCAACGCCGCGGCCGACCGGATCGCGGTGGGCGAGAACTCGGCCCGGCTGGAGGAGAGCGTGCAAGCCATGGAGCAGGGCGAGGTCGGCTTCGCCCACCTGTGCGTGATGGCCAGGACGGCGGATGCGGTGGGCGAAGGCTTCGAGGAGTCGAGGCTGCTCCAGCTGGCGCGGGAGAACTCGCCGGGCAAGTTCCACTACAAGTGCCTGCACTACCGACACTCGGTGGACGCCAGGGGCTACGCCCAGGAGCAGGAGGAGGTGGCCGAGGAACGGCACCTGCGCCTGAGCACGGCCGAAGACGGCTGCCTGGTCCTGATGGGGGTGCTCGACCCGGTGGGGGGAGCGGCCGTGCGGAGCGCGCTGGAGCCGCTGGCGCAGAAGAGCGACTCGCGC
>DATEHQ010000102.1:0-3328 GCA_035279525.1 Candidatus Dormiibacterota bacterium | reverse complement strand
GAACCGGTCGCAGGGAACCAGGCCGATGCGCTGGGCACCAGGAAGATCGGCAGCTCGGCCTCCAGGCCGATGCCGATCAGGTCGCGCACGTCACGCACCGACAGACCGTCGAGCACGAAGGCGACGCCGTCGGCGCGGGTGAAGTCGAGCCAGTACTTCAGGGATTCGACGTTGCCGAGCACCGGCACGCCGAGCAAGGTGCGGTTGACATCGACGGTGTACACGGTCACCACCCCGACCGGCGTCCAGTCGGCGGACGGATGCTGGATGAGCGCCTTCACCGTCTGGTACGCGGACGCGTCCCGCGCCACCACGAGCATTCGCCGGCCCGTGCTGGGGACCCTCGAGAGAAGGCGGGGGAGAAGACGAAAGATCAGGATGCCGCTTGCGATCGCCGGAGCGGCAAGCACCGGGACCGCGAGCCGGTAAGCGCGATGGTCCAGCGGCAGCAGCCAGTTCGCGACCGTGATGAGAGCGGTCGCTTCGAGAACCGCGAAGCCGACAGCGATCGCGTCGCTGATCCCGGCGACGGACCAGACACGGCGGTAGAGCTTGAACCGCGCTTCGCCGGCGCCGATGGCGCAGGTCACGATGGCGAGCGAGAGCAGCTGGTGCGGCCACGAGCCAAAGGTGAAGCCGGGCCGGCCGCCGTAGCCCAGCAACTGGAACGCCAGCAGCGCCGACCAGACGATCACTACCTCGACCGCGAACTCGGGTCCATGGCGCCGCAGCATCCGATAGATCCGCGCCGGCGGTGGCAGGCGCTTCAGGCCGCGGCTCCGAGCCTGAACGGCAGGCATGTCCGACATCTGGTGGCCCTATTGTGCCGGACGGTCCCGCCACCTCCTACACCGGCGGCCCGATCGGTGCTCGAGATCGTCACGGCGTAAATTGCTCCACAACCAGGCCGCAGAAGGAGGGAACATGTCGACGCTTGCATTCGACCCGGAGGAGACCACGCGTTGGGAGCAGGTGACCCCGCGCGAGATCAAGCCGGAGCAGTGGAAGAAATTCGAGGGTTACGCGGCCGAGATCTTCAACGCGTTCGGCATGAACCTGCACACACCGGGTACGGAAGCGACTCCCACTCGCTTCCTCCGCGCGCTCTTCGACGCGACCTCAGGTTACGAGGGCGATCCGAAGCTCTTGACAGCATTCCCCACAGAGTGCCACGGCGGTCCTGACTGCAGCATCAGCCAGGTCATCGAAGGACCGATCGAGTTTTACTCGCTGTGCGAGCATCACGCGCTGCCGTTCCACGGCCATGCGTTCATCGGCTACATCGCGCATGAGGAGATCATCGGCATCTCGAAGTTGACGCGTCTCGTCCGCGTCTTCTCGCGCCGCTTCACCGTGCAGGAGCGCGTCGGCGTGGAGATCGCTGACGAGCTGATGCGCGTGCTCAAACCCCACGGCGTCGCGGTCCACCTCAACGCCACACACCTCTGCACGCAGATGCGGGGTGTGCGGGAAAGCCACTCGAGGACCTGGACGTCGTACTGGCGCGGCAACTACGAGAACGATCCTCAGCTTCGCGCCGAGTTCCTGCAGACCGCACAGCAGCGCGGCGACCACTGATCGAGCCGTTCGCAGTCCTCTTCGAGCGGGGCGGCCTGCCGAGCTACGAGCTGCCCCGCGACCTTGCGGAGATCTATGGCGCGATCGGATTTGAGGACCGTGCGCTGTACTCCAACTTCGTCGGGTCGCTCGACGGTGTCGTGGCCCTGGGAGATACTCCTTCCGCGGGTTCGCTGATCAGCGGCCGCAACCAGCACGACCGATTCCTGATGGGTTTGCTGCGAGCGTGCGCCGACGCGGTGCTGCTCGGCGCCGGCACCCTGCGCGCGACGCCGGGCCACCGCTGGACGGCCGAGCACATCTTTCCTCAGATGGCCGGTGCATTCGCCGAGCTTCGGTCGAACCTGGGGCGCCGGCCACGGACCGCGTTGGTCCTGTTCACGGCATCGGGGGAAATCCCCCTGGCGCACCCGGCCGTCATCGACGGTGCGACCATCGTGACCACGAAGACCGGGGCCGAAAAGCTCGAAGGCCGGCTGCCGAAATCCTGCGACGTGATGGTCGAGGAGAGGGACGGCCGCGTCGACGTTCGCCGCGCGGTCGATGAGCTCCGCAGTCGGGGCTACGGCGTGCTCCTGACCGAAGGCGGCCCACACCTGATGGGTGACCTCTTGCGCGCGGATCTGCTGGACGAGCTGTTCATCACCGAGTCACCGCTTGTCGCCGGCCGGAAGAGCGAGCAGAGGTACGGCATGGTCGCCGGCGCGGAGCTGCTCCCCGACGTCCGGCTATGGAGCCGGCTGCTCAGCGTGAGAAGGAGCGGCGACTTTCTTTTTCTGCGCTACGCGTTGAACCGCTAGCAGCTGGTCTGCGAACCGATCAGCAGCGGCGCCGATGTCGCCACCGCCGGCGTTTGGGCCACGGCGACAAGGGCTCCCGACTTCACCCCGCTCGGGATGCTCACGTTGAGATGGTCGGTCGGGATCGCGACGATGAAGCCACTTGGCGGGGTCGTCGTACCCGCGCCCGGCAGGTCCGTCGTCTGGCCGGTGCAGCGGTCGAAGAACTTGACGATGTAGGAGATGGGCGTGCTCTTTTGCACGGCCGTGAAGTAAATCGCCACCTCGAGCTTGCAGGAACCTACATCGCAGACGGAGGCGGTTTCCGCCGAAGCTCCTGGGATGTTGCACGGCGACGCAACGCTGCAGATCTGGACCGACTTGACCGGATCGGCCGAGGCCGGGCCAAACGTCGTCGGCACCGCCAGAGGTCCGTGGCCCGACGGTGAAGACGACGGGGAGGCGTGCGGCGATCCGGACGGGTGGGCTGAAGGAGTGGCCGACGTCTGGGCCACCGGCGACCCTGTGCCGCGGCCGGACAGCAGCTTGATGCCCACGATGCCGAGCAGCAACACGATGACCACGGCGACGGCCGCGGGTACGAGCCACGGCGGCCTCTCTGCGAGGATTCCGCCTCCCGCCGAGACTGGAGGTCGGGGCACGCTGGGGCGTCGCACAGGCGGCGGCACGGTCGGGGTGCGCGAGGCCGGCGGCGCGGTCGGAGTTCGGGAGGTCTCGACGACCGCCACGCCGGTCCCGAGCGGCTCCGCCGGCACGGCTTGCCCCGGCGTCCACGCGGGTTGCTCGATGGGCGTCCACGTCGGGCTTGCGGGCGGCGATGGCGAAGGGACCGGGGGAGCGGCAGGGGGCGCGGGCGGGGCAGGGGGCGGGGACGAGGTTGTGAAAGTGGGCTCCGGCGCCACCGGCGCTGGCATGGGTGCGGCCATGGGGGCGGGCGGAGGGCTCACGGG
>DATEHQ010000101.1:0-1519 GCA_035279525.1 Candidatus Dormiibacterota bacterium | reverse complement strand
GAGCACTACCTCTACGTGATCATGCCTGTGCGGGTCGCAATGTCCTAGCGCGGTCGCCGCTTGGTCCTTCGCAACCTACGTCTCCGCAACCACCGCAACTACTCCCAGCTGGACCTTGCGCCCGGACGGGGCGTGAACCTTTTCATCGGCGCGAACGGGCAGGGCAAGACGAACCTTCTCGAGTCGGTCGCGATGCTTGCCCTTTCCTCGTCGCCGCGCGCGAGGCGCGAGTCGGAGCTGGTGGGTCCAGTCGCGCCCTCGTCTCGCATCGAGGCGGAGATCGAATGCGGCGTGATCCGTCGGGAGATCAGCATCTCGCTCGACGTCGAGGGCGAGCGCACGCGGCGCACGATCGAGGTCGACGGGGCCCGGCGGCGGGCGTTCGACCTGCCCGGCCATTTCCGGGTGGCCCTTTTCTGGCCGGACGACCTCGGCCTGGTCAAAGCCGGTCCGGAGCTGCGGCGCCGCTTCCTCAACCAGATGCTGGTGCAGGTCGAGCCGGGCTACGCCCGCTCCCTCGCCGGCCTGAGGCGGGTCCTCGAGCAGCGCAACAGCCTGCTGAAGCAGATCGCCGCGGGCGGGGGCGGCGAGGACGTGCTCGAAACCTGGGATGCCGAGCTCGTCCAGGTCAGCAAGGAGATCGTTGGCGCTCGCGCCACAGCTGCACGCCAGCTGGAACCGGAAGCGGCACGCTGTCATGCCCAGATCGCAGCCGGTGAGACCCTCGAGGTCACGTACCTGGGGCCTCCGGAAAACCTGGCCGAAGCTGTGCATAACTCCCGGGCCGAAGACCTCCGCCGCGGCTCCACGAGCATCGGGCCTCACCGCGACGACCTGCTCGTCCGGCTCGCGGGCAAGGAGGCCCGTTCGTTCGCGTCCCAGGGCCAACAGCGGACCGCGGTGGTGAGCCTGAAGCTGGCCGAGGCGCGGCTGATCGAGAGCAGGACCGGTGAACGGCCGGTGCTTCTCCTGGACGACGTTCTGTCGGAGCTCGACAGCGAGCGCCGGGCCGCGTTGCTGGGCGAGGTCGCGGCCGGCGGCCAGGTGATCATCACCTCGGTCGAAGCGGGCCCCTTTCCGCCCGAGCTCATCGCACAGGCCATGGTCTGGACCGTGGCTGAGGGAAAAATCCAACCCTGTGGATAAATTGGGCAATATCCTGCCGCGAATCGTCCGCCGCCAGCCCGGCGGAGCGCGGCTCATGGGCATGCAGATCGCGGTCGCTTTTCGGGTGTTGCTGGGTCCAGACGTGGCGCAACTGTGCGATGAGGTCGAGCTTCGTTCGGGGACCTTGCTCGTGACGACGTCGAGTCCGGCGCTTGCGCATCAGCTGCGGCTCGACGCCGAGACGATCGTGGCGCGCCTGAACCAGCCCGAGCGCGGACGCAGGGTCCGCTCCCTGAGAGTCCGGATCGGGCGGCCGACTCCCCAGTGAAACCAGGGCGCCGTCTCGGTAAAGATCAGCTGGCGGCCGCGGCGCTGGGCGGCGGCCCGGCGCGCGTGGTCGCCGGCGCGGGCA